>JALONE010000107.1 GCA_025455125.1 Bacteroidota bacterium | reverse complement strand
TGGCGATCCTGAAAATGCTGGACGACGTTCTTCCGGGCCTGCTGGTAGCGGTGACCTTCGTAAACAGCCGGGACATTTCGCTTGAGGTCCGCAATGAATCCTTCCATGTCCTGCTTCAGCGCGCGGCCCTGACCCGCCGGAAGCGCAATGGCCATCGGCATCTCAGGATTCTTGAAACTGTGCACGTAGCAATGATCGCGCACACGGCCTTTCATGTGTTCGAACTCCTGGAGCATCCGTTTGATGGTCGTGGTGCGGCCGGTACCGGAGAGCCCGGAGACAAAGATGTTGTAGCCGAAGTGCGTCATTTCCAGGCCGACGCGGAGAGAGCGGAGCGCGCGTTCCTGTCCGATGATGTCGTGCGACGGCTTGACGTCATCGGTCGTGCGCACACCGAGCGATTTCGGATCGCACTGCCAGCGCAGTTTGTCGGCGGGGAGAGATGGATGAACAGGAGCAGGAACGAAGGAAACCGCGGAAGCACGGGCACGCTTCGGCATAAGAACCCCAATGCGAAGAGTTGATGAACAGGAGGTGCTGCTGGGAAGAAGTTACAAAGAAAGGAGAGAAATCAAAAACCGCGATTTCTTCTAACGTAGGCTGACCCGCTTTCGCAGTGTTTCCAGCTGGCGCCGGAAGTCTTCGTTCGTCGATGCGTGCTCTTCCACTGCCTGGCAGGCGTGGATGACCGTGCTGTGGTCGCGGCCGCCGAAATGCAGGCCAATCGTCTTCAGCGACGAATTCGTCAGCTCCTTCGCCAGGAACATCGCGGTCTGCCGCGCGATCACGACCTCCTGCCGCCGCGTCTTGGCCCGCAATTGGTCCACGGGAAGGTCGAAGAACTCCGCGACCGTCGTCTGGATCTGCTCGATCGATATCGGCGAACGCAACTCGTGCACCACGATGCGCAGCACATCCTTCGCGAGGTCGATGGTCAGCTCGCGGCTCTCCAGCGACGCGCGTGCAAGCATGCTGATCAACACCCCTTCAAGCTCGCGGATGTTGTTCTTCACGTTCGCCGCGATGAAATCGATGACATCCGAGGAAAGCTCCAGCCCGTTCTCCTGGCTCTTCTTCTGGAGAATGGCTATCCGCGTTTCGAGATCGGGGGGCTGAATGTCTGCAGTCAATCCGCATTGGAAGCGGGAGATGAGCCGATCGTCCAGGCCTTTCAATTCCTTGGGCGGGACGTCGGACGACAGAACGATCTGCTTGCCGTGCTGATACAGGGCATTGAAGGTGTGGAAAAAGTTGTCCTGCGTCTTTTCCTTGCCGGCGAAGAACTGGATGTCGTCGACGATGAGCAGGTCCATCGAGCGGTAGAAATTCGAGAACTCCGAGACGCGATCGGACTGCACCGACTCGATGAAGTCGACGGTGAACTTTTCGCTGGAAATGTAGACCGCGCGTTTTGCTTTTCCGACGGAGATCGCGTAGTTGCCGAGCGCGTGCATCAGATGGGTCTTCCCCAGACCGGTACCGCCGTAGATGACCAGGGGATTGAACGACGTTCCGCCGGGATTGTTCCCGACCGCCATCGCGGCCGCACGGGCAAGCTGGTTGCTGTCCCCTTTGATGAAATTTTCGAACGTGTAGCGGGGATTCAGATTCGTCGGGACCGCAAGGAGGTTCTCAGTGCGCATCGCAACGTGCGGTGCGAACGGCAGATGCGTCTGTGCCTGCTCGGGGAGAGGTGTGACCGTCTCTGTCTGAGGCTCCGGGACGACGGACTCCGACGCGACCGAGTAGAACAGCTTCGCCGAATCCCCCAGAACGGCCTTCACCGTGTTGCCGATGAGCGTCGCGTAGTGTTCCTCCAACCAATCATAGAAGAACTGACTGGGAACCTGGACCGTCAGCTGATCGCCGTTCAGTTTGATGGGAACAACGGGCTGGAACCAGGTTTTATAGCTCAGCGTGGAGATCTCGGGTTCGATGATGCGGAGGCATTTCGACCAGATGAGCTCAGGAGTTGCAGATTCTGCGGGAGATGATTGCTGAATGGTGAGCGGCAGCGCCATGACGATCGTTTCAATTTCAGCGGTTGGATCGTGAAGACACCTGTTATCCACAGTGTCATCCACATCGGTGCACAACCGGATTCCAATGCGAACGGGATTTCAGCGGAGGGTACGCTTGAGAACGAGCGTTCAACTGCTTGGTTTCAAACGACTACGGCATCCTCGCCGAACAGGTTATCCACAACGAGCACGCGTCGAGAAAACCCTTTCAAATCAAATCTGACGTGCCCTTCTTCCTTGTGCCAAACACAATCCACAAGTTGTCAACACGCACGATTTCCCCATCAAAGGGGCGTTCATTATAACACCGCGGAGGTGAGAATGCAAGAGGAAAGATTACAAATCGGGCATTGAGTGGCTGCGTGGAGTATGTGGATTCTTGCAGGCCTTTCTTTTTTTTTGTACATTAGTGTTTTAGTAACGAATATCCAATTACCAGGAAGCACCATGAAGCGTACATACCAACCCCATCGTCGGAAGAGGACCAACAAGCACGGATTTCGTGCCCGTATGGCGACCAAGAATGGACGCAAGGTACTGAGCCGACGGCGAAAGGCCGGCCGCAAGAGTCTTTCCGTCAGCGACAGGAAATAGGTTCCCGTTCTCCTCCCAGCCGCTCTTCCTGCCTGACCGTTGTTCACCACGAACTGTCCGGATCACCGACGATGAAACGACGCGCAACGTTGCGCAAGGCAGATATCCTCCGCGGATATCGGTCGTTCACGGGCGTGATCACGGGGGGCACAAGTTACGTTGCACGTCCGGTTCGTTTGTTCTTCGTCATCGATTCAACTGCACGCCCTGGGATCACAATGGGCTTTACGGCAGCACGTACGATCCGCGGAGCCGTCCGGCGCAATCGCGTCAAACGCCTCCTGCGCGAGGCGTATCGGATCCAAGGATTGAACGTTCGGGAACAGATGGACCACGCCGGGACATCCGTTCGGGCCGTCCTGATGTATGTGGGCTCGTCTCCGGAACATCCCGGACAAATTCGATTTCACGATGTTGAACGTCCTGTTGGCCAGCTGCTCGGCCGACTCGCCGCTGCAATCAAGGGAACAGCGTGAGGACCGTCGTCGTCATAGTGATCCGGGCGTATCAAATGCTCCTCTCTCCCCTGCTCCCGTTCAACCAATGCCGGTTCATCCCGACATGCTCGCAGTACGCCATCGAGGCCGTGGAAAAGCACGGCGTGCTGAAGGGGATCTGGCTCGGCACCAAACGCATCGGACGATGTCATCCCTACTCGAAGCACAGCGGCTACGACCCTGTCCCATAAAGAAAGAATACCACAGATTGCACAGATTACACAGATGATGTCCATAGAAACAAATTCTGTGAAAATCTGTGAAATCACGTGGAAGTCTTTTAAATAACTACGGATTCTGATCATGGATAAACAAGCAACCCTCGGGTTCATTCTCATCTTCGTGGTTCTTCTCGCCTGGATGTGGCTCAACGCGCCCGAGCCGCAGAAACCGGTCGAGCCCACCGTCGCGACACAGCTTGCCGATAGCGCGAAACCTGCGCCCAAGCCGCAAGCGCCGGCCAAAGCGGAGATTCAGCCGATCACCTCCTCAGAACTGTTTGGCAAGTACTTCACCGATCGGGCGGAAGGCCGCGAGCGCATTGTGACCGTCGAGACCGACCAGTTCCGGGCAGAGTTCACGTCAAAAGGCGGGCTCGTCAAGTCCTGGAAGATGAAGGAATACAAGACCTGGGACGGCCACCCGGTCGAACTCGTCAATTCCCCGAAGGGGGACCTGACGCTGCTCTTCACGACGGCGGACGGCAAGGTGCTGAACACGCGCGATCTCTACTTCGACGTTCGCGCGGCCAGCAATGCGGTGGTGCTCACAGACAATTTTGAATTTGAACTAATTTTCTCCCTGCCGTCAGCCGGCGGCGGGCGCGTCGAAAAGGTCATCCGTCTCAAGAATGGCGAGTACGGCTTCACCACCGACGTGCGGATGGTGAACATGCAGACGACGCTCGCCGGCTTCGAGTATCAGGTGGTCTGGGAACACGGCATCCGCTACGCCGAACATCGCACCGATGACGAATCCCAGTTCGCTGCCGGCTATGCGTACTCCGGCGCGGAGCTGACGGAGATCGACGCCGCCGCCTTCGATGAGAAGGCACAGAAGGAACTGGCCGGCAACATCGACTGGGTCGCAACGCGGAACAAGTACTTCGGCGTCGCTCTCATACCGGCACAGATCAAGAGCGAGGGGGCCTATCTCGAGGGGACGCGCCGTGCCGCCGCCAATCAAGGCGTCGTCGAATCCTACGCCGTTGCGCTGAAGATGCCCTTCAAGGGGGGTGCGGATGAATCAACACCGGTCCGCGTGTTCCTCGGTCCTCTGCAGCACAACATTCTGAAGTCGTATGAGAACGGACTCGAACAGGTGATGAGTCTCGGTTGGGCCTGGCTCATCCGACCGATCTCCGAGTACATCCTTCTCCCCCTCTTCATGGGCATTCAGTACCTCATCCCGAACTGGGGCCTCGTTATTATCATATTCTCCATCATCATCAAGATCGCCCTGCATCCGCTCACGAAGAGCAGCATGAACTCGATGCAGAGGATGCAGAAGCTCCAGCCGCTGATGGAGGAGATCCGCGCCAAGTACAAGGATGATCCGCAGAAGATGAATTCCGCGGTAATGAACCTCTACAAGGAATACGGCGTGAATCCGATGGGTGGATGCTTGCCGATCCTGCTTCAGCTCCCCATCATGTATGCGCTCTATTCCGTCTTCCGGGGTGCGATCGAATTACGTCAGGCGGAGTTCGTTGCATGGATCACTGACCTGTCCGTTCCCGACGTGATGGTCACGCTCCCCTTCACGCTTCCGCTCTTCAACATTACCGACATCAGCGGCATTGCGCTCCTCATGGGCATCACGATGTTCGTTCAGCAGAAGATGACCGTGAAGGACCCGCGACAGAAGGCGATGATCTGGATGATGCCTATCATGATGACGCTGTTGTTCAACAGTTTCCCGTCGGGACTGAACCTGTACTACGCGGTCTTCAACGTCCTCTCGATCGCCCAGCAGGCATTCGTCAATAAGTCCCACAGCGACGAGCCGCTTCGCAAGGTCGAGCAGAAGAAATCCCGCGGCGGCATTTTCAAGTTCGCGAAGGATATGCCAAGGTTGAAGAAGTAGGGAGTACTGAGTAGGGAGTATTAAGTATTTAGCAACGAGACTGGAGAGCAAAAC
>JALONE010000002.1 GCA_025455125.1 Bacteroidota bacterium | reverse complement strand
TACCTCAGGTTGTCACGGAGTCCCTTGCCACGATGCTGATCATTCCTCGGTTTCGCTCGTCCGTCACATATGCGTGCAGGATCTTGTAACTGTCGTAGTCGAACCGATGCGTCGCCGCGGTCCAGGTCGTTCCATCCGAACACAGACTTCCCAGCAGACACCAGTTGTCGATGATGAACCGTTCTGTGCGATCTCCATTGACGGCGTGTTCTTCCACAACGAGCGCGCCCTCGTACGGCCACGCCTTGATGCGTCGCTCTTCGAACGCCGATTCGAGACGCGCGTTATAGATGTCGGCGGGTTCTTCCCCCATACAGGCCCCGTCGCAGTGACCGAGATGATAGCCGAAGCAATAGCTCCGTGCCTGCTCCAGGTGAAGCAGTTTGTGACAGAGCCGGCGCTCCCGCGCGATGCGTGCGAGAAATTCCTTTGCTTGAGTCGTGTGCTTGAACAATCCAAGAATGGGCTCGTCTGGACGAATGGCGAGATAGTCGGTCGGCTCCAGGGAGACAACAACATATCCCCCCGCATTCAAGCGACGCCGGGCGACAATGACGCGACGGCGCTGCCGCGACATGACGTTATACAGCGGACGGAGTTCTTTGATGAGACGTGATTCAAGCAGAAGCGCGCCGAGTTCTCCCGCGGTCAATCGGGTTTCCACGCGTGCCACGCGGCGCATCATGCGGCGTTCCGACCGGTCATTGAAATGAGCGCGCACGCGAGAGCGGACGGACTTGCTCTTTCCGATGTAGAGGAGCTCGTCCTGCGCGCCGAAGAGGAGATACACGCCTGGCGCTTCAGGCAGGTCAACGAGAAGGTGGGAAGGGGAGCGCATTCGCGGAAGAAGAAAAAACGGTCGTCATTGCTCGAAAACGTGTCATAAAAAGCCCGCAACTGCTGAGTTTGCAACTCCTTACGGCTTTATGTACATTGATGCACCATTGGGCACGAGGCACGCATGAAACACGCCGGCATCAAGAAACTCTACTACTCGATCAGCGAAGTCAGCAAGATCACGGGACTTGAGCAGTACGTCTTGCGGTATTGGGAGACGGAATTTCCCGAACTCAAGCCAGCGAAGAACCGCGCGGGCAACCGCATCTACACGAACAAGGACATCAAACTCATCCTCAAGATCAAGAACCTTCTTCGCGACGAGAAGTACACGATCGAAGGCGCGAAGCAAGTGTTGAAAGAATACATCCCCGAGCCCGATTCCACCGAACAACTAGAACTCATCGCCGTTCCGCAGAAGAAGAAATTGCAGGACGACGAGATCCGCTCCGAAATGCTGGAGATGAAGAGCTTCCTCGAAGACCTGTTGGGGAAGCTGGAAATGAGCCGGTGAGCCTGGAGCAGAGACCCCGGAGCGCATAGAACAAGTCAAAACGCAAAAGTCAAAAGAGTTGGCATCAGCGTACCTTCATTGGCCAAGCCTTTTGCCTTCTGACTTTTGACTTTCGCTGTATGCTCCATGCTCTCTTCTTCTCCTCCTCACCTCGTCAGCCTCTTATACTTGATCCTGTGCGGTTGGTCGGCGTCGATGCCGAGTACCTTCTTCCGGTGTTCCTCGTATTCTGAGTAGTTCCCGTCGAACCATTGGACCGTGCTGTCTCCTTCGAACGCGAGGATGTGTGTCGCGAGGCGGTCGAGGAACCAGCGGTCGTGCGAGATAATGACCGCGCATCCTGCGAAGTTCGTCAGCGCTTCTTCCAGGGCGCGGAGCGTGTTGACGTCGAGATCGTTGGTCGGCTCGTCGAGAAGAAGAACATTCGCTCCCTCACGGAGGATCTTTGCGAGGTGTACGCGATTCCGTTCGCCGCCGGAAAGAATGCCGACGGGTTTCTGCTGGTCCGTCCCGCTGAAATTGAATCGCGCCACGTACCCGCGAGAGTTCACCTCCCGTGAACCAAGACGGATCAGATCCTCGCCTCCGGAGATCTCCTGCCAGATGGTCTTCTCCGGATCGAGTGGCCGTGCTTGATCGACATAAGCAAGCTTGACCGTTTCGCCGATCTTGATCTCTCCGTTGTCGGGCTTCTCTTGGCCCGTGATCAATCGGAAGAGCGTGGTCTTGCCCGCGCCGTTCGGCCCGATGACACCGATGATTCCGCCTGGGGGGAGCGCGAACTCGAGGTTCTCAAACAGGAGATTGTCGCCGTATGATTTGCTGAGGCCCGAAGCTTCGATGACCACATCTCCCAATCGAGGTCCAGGAGGGACGTAGATCTCGATCTCCTCATCCCGCTTCTCCGGCTGATCCTGCAGCATCTTCTCATACGCCGCAATGCGCGCCTTTGCCTTCGCGTGACGTCCACGAGGATTGAGACGGACCCAATCAAGTTCGCGTTGGAGAACTCGTTGGCGCTTTGATTCCTGCTTTTCCTCCACTTCCAGGCGTTTCTTCTTCTGTTCCAACCAGGACGAGTAGTTTCCCTCGAATGGGATCCCTTCACCCCGGTCCAGTTCGAGGATCCATCCAGCCACATTATCGAGGAAGTAGCGGTCGTGTGTCACCGCGATGACCGTTCCCGCATACCGGCTCAAATGATGTTCCAGCCATGCGACCGATTCTGCGTCCAAATGGTTCGTTGGTTCGTCTAACAAAAGGACGTCGGGTTCTTTGAGCAGAAGACGGCACAGAGCGACACGGCGCCGCTCTCCGCCGGAAAGGACATCGACAGCGGCATCCGCCGGGGGACAGCGAAGGGCATCCATCGCCTGCTCGAGCTTGCTGTCGAGGTCCCAGGCGTTCTTGTGGTCGATCTGTTCCTGGAGTTTGCTCTGTTTCTCGAGCAAGGTGTCGTAATCGGCGTCGGGTTCGGCGAGTGCCTGATTGATCTTCTCATACTCGGCGAGAAGGTCCACGGTTTCCTGCACGCCTTCCTGAACGATCTCGCGGACGGTTTTGCCGGGTTCGAACTGAGGCTCCTGCGGCAGATAGCCGAATGTGATCCCCTTCTGCGCGGTGATCTGGCCGAGATAGTCCTTATCCTCACCCGCGATGATACGCAAGAGCGTGCTTTTTCCGGCGCCGTTGAGTCCCAGCACACCGATCTTCGCACCGTAGAAGAATGACAGATAAATATCCTTGAGGATCTGCCGATTCGGCTTCACCACCTTGCCAACACCAATCATCGAAAAAATGATCTTCTGATCCGCCACCGATGTTCTCCCGTCTTTCTACTCCCGATTCGATACTCTCTACTTGTTACTCCAATCTCAATATACGAAATTGTCTTCCATGGTTCCCCTCATGCATATGCGAACACTGCTGCCGTTCCTCGTCCTTCTCTCCACGCAGATGCTTGTTGCGCAGTCGCAGGCGTTCAAACGCGATCGTCCGCGCGAGGTGCATCAACTCATAGTTCCCTCGGACGCCGATCGCCGGATGCTGGAGGCGTTCGTCCTCATCCAGGAAGCCAACACCGGCGTTCCTGCCGCGCAGCATGAACTCGGGCTCCGGTACTTGTTCGGGAAGGGATTTCCCGCAGACACATCGAAGGCGGTCTTCTGGATCTCCCGCGCAGCGGTGCAGGGGATGGGGCTTGCGCAGTTCAATCTCGGCATCCTTCAATCGAACGGGTACGGAACGGAATGGGATCCGTTCGAGGCGTTCAGGAATTTCCGTCGGGCGGCCGAAGCGAATGTCCCGGAGGGTCTGTTCATCACGGGGCTCTGCTATACGGAGAACTTCGTCGTTCCGCGGAACTGGCCGGAAGCATACACGTACTTTCGACGGGCGGCAGACCAGGGACATGACGGCGCGCGTGAAGCCGCGAAGGAACTTGAACGACGCGGACTGGATCGTGTTGCAACCACGGACATTGTATCACCGGGGCGAGAGCGACCATCCCAGGAATCAGCGCGCGTCTCGTCCGACACGACGATCAGTTTCCTCTTTGTCGATTTCAACACGGATACGGTGACAAGCGTCCCGGACTCGACATTGCTGCGTGAAGCGATGCGGAGTCTCGCAGACCGCGATGAAGGCAGCGAACGAATGCCGATGTTCCCGGACACAAGCATCTATCGGCAGATGATCGATGCGGCGGCAAACGGCAATCCCGAGGCGCATTGCGTCGTGGGGCGGATGTACGAAGAAGGGATCTACGTTGCGCCGAACGCATTGCAGGCGGCCGTCCACTACCTGCGCGCTGTGCGGCTCGACTCCTATCGTGCGCCGGGCTTGCTGTGGAAGATCTCGCGCGAGGATGAATTCGTCCGGTTGTTGAAGGCCGGCACGGATCGCAACTCCAGCGAAGCGTTGTATGTGTGGTCTGGATTGACGGCGCTCAAGTTCACGGAGGTGCTGAGCACGGAACAGGCATTGCGGCTCCTGGAACGTGCAGCCGCGCAAGGGTTTGTGCCGGCGATGATCGAACTGGGATGGTGTGCGATGACGGGCCGATGGATGCCGGCGTCGCGGGATCGGGCGCGATCTTGGTGGGAAGAAGCAGCGCGCCGTGGCGATCGCGAGGCGAACATTCGTCTCGCAGTGGTCACCGTGCTTGGAGACACGACGACAGAGACTCTTCGTCCGGCACTCGCACATCTCGATTCCGCCTCGGCCAACGGCTCGCTCATTGCCGATGTCGCCCTTGCGTACGCGGCGGAACGCGGTCTCGGCAGGTCGATCGACAAAGGGGAAGCCTACCGGATGTATCATCGCTCCATGCGCAGGGGAAGCGAGGCGGCGTTTCAAGCATTGCGGAACATGCACGATGCGGTCCGTCCGGATGAGCCGGAATTCCTTCTCCCCCATTGAGGCTGACAAGCACTCGCTTGGCATTTCAGCAGCGATTCGCTATCTTTCGTCCATGTTGAGGAAATCTCCATTGGGGGCGATCGAGCCGACACACTGTTTGTTATTCACCCTCGGCTGGTTGATGTTCAGCGGTTCCCTCCTCTTCGGCCAGCCGCGCTCGAATCAAGCACCCGTCTTGCCCCGGGCATTCACTGTCGATGTCTGGACAAGCGATGACGGTCTTCCGCAGAACTCCATCCAGGCGATCGGTCAAACTCCGGACGGCTATCTCTGGCTCGGCACGCAGGGCGGATTGATCCGTTTTGACGGACGCACCTTTGTTACGTATCACCAGGCGAACACGCCGGAGCTGCAACAGGATTGGATCAACGCGCTCACGATCACGCGCGATGGTACCATCTGGATCGGCGCGTATGATCATGGTCTCATGTCTTACAACGGTCAGGTCTTCACACACCAATTAGATACGGTCGATCTGGGAAGGGTTGGCGTCGTTGCGTTGACCGAGGACAGCAGCGGGAGGATCTGGGCCGGAACGCGCACGGCGGGGATCGTTGTCTTCGACAAGGAGCGCGTGAACCGCATCCGAACGAGAGACGGACTGCCAAGCGACGACATACGAACATTGTTCACTGATCGCACAGGGACGGTGTGGGTGGGGACCGCGCGCGGCATCGCCATGCAGACAGGATCACAGTGGCGAGTGTTTACGCGACGAGACGGGCTTCCCGACGACATCGTAGAGTCGATCGGCCAGGATGCGAGCGGGGCTCTCATGATCGGCACGCGGAGCGGACTGGCCGTCCTGAAGAACGGAAGCATTCGTACCGTTCAACAACTTGATCCTCGACAGCGAATCCTCTCCCTGCAGTCGGCGCAATCGGGAACCGCATGGGTGGGAACCTACGCCGGCGGGCTTTACGCGTGGAACGGTTCTGTCCTTGAAGCGATCTCCCTGATAAAGGGGGACAAACCCTCGGTGTCATCGCTCTATCAGGATCCGGAAGGGAGTCTCTGGATCGGCACAAACGGATTCGGGCTCTTTCGATTGAGACAGTCGCGTGCGGTCGGCTTGACCGCTCCGACGCGGCTCTCAAGCGGATCGATCTGGTCACTCTGTGAAGATGTGGATGGAGCGATCTGGGTTGGCACGGATGGAAGCGGCGTGGATCGGCTGACGCGAGAATCCCGCACGACGTTCACAACGCGCGAAGGACTTCCCCATAACACCGTGTATGCGATCATCGCCGATCGCGAAGGGTCCGTCTGGATGGCGACGGAGAAGGAACTTGCACGATATCATGCGGGAAGGATCGAGAGCATCCGTCCAGGAGGACCGCACATACTGGAGGGAGCTCAGTCACTCTTCGTTGACCGGAGTGGAGCGGTCTGGGTTGGCGTTATCGGCACGGTCATCGGACGCTATTCACGCGGGGAATGGTCATACCTGACCGCCGCGGACGGACTCCCCAGGAATTTCGGCACATGTCTTTGGCAAGATTCAGACGGCACGATGTGGATCGGCAGCGACGGGAGCGGGATTGCGGCGTACGTCAACGGGAAAACCGTGCTCCACACGAATGAGCATGGACTCTCGAATGAATCGATCAACTGCTTCTATCAGGATTCAACGGGACGCATGTGGGCGGGGACGTACGGTGGAGGTCTCAATCGATTTGCCGATGGCCGGTGGACGAGCGTCACAACGGCCAACGGACTGGCAGAGGACATCATCTTCTCCATTGAACGAGATGAATATGGGATGGTCTGGCTCTCCGGAAACCTGGGGTTGTACCGTGTTTCGGAGAGCGAGCTCATCGCGTGTGCCAGCGGAAGAATCACGCGCGTGCACGGCATGCTCATCGACAATCTTGATGGTATGCCGAGTCGCGAATGTTGCGGGGGCATTCAGCCGGCTTCATTGCGCACGCGATCCGGATCGCTCTGGTATCCGACCGTGCGCGGAGTCGCGGTCGTCAACCCGAGCACCATCCGCACGAACCTCGTGGCGCCCCCCGTTGACATCCAACAGGTCCGTGCCGAGCGAAGTCCGGTGCGTCAACAACCGGTGATGGAACTCGGTCCGGGTGTGCGCGATCTGGAATTCACCTATGCGGGGCTCAGCTTCATTGCTCCGGAACACCTCCGGTTCCGCTATCGCCTGGATGGATATGACAACGACTGGATCGATGCGGGGAGCAGGCGGGAAGCGTTCTATACCGGGCTATTTCCCGGAACCTATGTGTTCCGTGTTCAAGCCGCGAATCGGGACGGTGTGTGGAACGAGAAGGGGGCTACGGTCTCGATCACCCTGAAGCCGATGTGGTATCAGTCTTGGTGGTTCTTCATCCTGAGCGGCGCGATCCTCCTCCTCTCGGGTTACGGCATCTATCGTTATCGTGTGCGCCAGTTGCTCGAACACGAGGAGGAGCTGCAACGGCGCGTTGACGAGGCTCTTGTCAACATCAAAGTCCTGGGGGGATTGATCCCGATCTGTGCGAACTGCAAGAAGATCCGGGACGACAAGGGATACTGGAACAATCTTGAGCGGTACATCCATGAGCACTCCGAGGCAAAGTTCAGCCACAGTCTCTGTCCCGAGTGCATGGAAAAACTGTACGGGTCCTTCCTAAAAAAGGATCCCATGGGGAACGCGGATACAAAGAAGAAGTTGTAGCAAACCCTCACCGCAAGAACAACAACGCAACGCCGCCTACCGCCACGAATGCCCCGACGATCGCCCGGAACGTGAGGCGTTCTTTCTGCAGGAACCACACCGTCGGCAGCATCAGGATCGGAACCGTTGCCATGAGCGTCGCTGCGATCGCGACCGTCGTGTAGGATACAGCGACCAAGCTGAGTGTGACGCCAAGGACGGGTCCAAGGACTGCTCCGAGCATTGTCAACCAAAATGCTCTTCGATCCTGCGTGAAGACCCGCCGCGGTTCGCGATAGCGCCCGGCGAGCCAATTGAGCGGCAGGATGACGACGAAGGCGGCGCACATCCGGACGAAGGTTGCGACGAAGCCGTTGATCGGTCCTTGCACGAACGCGGCCTTGGCGAGGATCAAACCGCCGGCCTGACCGACGGAGCCGAGGAACGCGTAGAAGATGCCGATCGTGGAAGGATGCATCGCGGAACTCGAGGAATCGGGGCGATCGAGGACCACCATGGCGATGCCGGCGAGGGTGATCGCCATACCGACGATGCCGATGGGGGAGAGTGTTTCATCGAGCAGAAGATAGCCGAACACGGCGGAAAGTGCCGGTGCGGTGGACATCACGAGCGAGCTGATGCGGGCGCTGTTGTATTCGTACGATTTGAAAAGGAAGGTATCGCCGAAGACGAGTCCGACGAGACCGCTCACAAAGAGAAATCCCGTTTGAGAAGCGGAGATCTCGACGTGCAATCCGAAGAGAAGCAGGAGGATGAAGAGCATCACGGCGGCGGCGATGATGCGGGTGACATTGACGTAGATGGAGCCGATGCGGATCGTCGCGGCAGCGAAGACCAGCGAGCTGGCGGTCCACATGCAGGCGGTCGCGAGGGCGGCAAGTTCGCCGGGGAAGGGAAGCATGGACAAAGATAGAGACATTTTTCCCGGAAATGCAGGACGAATTTTGTTGCGTGGAGGGGGAAAGAGGACGATCTTGCAAGAGAAGCTGGTGGGCAGATTGAACTTGAAGGTTCCCTTCATGTATGTCGTATTTAAGCTGAAGGGAACCTTCGGGAGACTTAAGGAGAGATCTGTCCACCATGAACCGCACCGACCCCATCATCGATCTCATCCCCTATCTCATCTCGAATCGTGGAACGGCGTTCACGCCCATATTCCGGGACGATGCGGATTATCACCACATGCTCAAAGTCCTCGCAACGACCTCCAAACAGGAAAACGTGCGGATACTCGCGCGCTCTCTTGCATCGGAAGAATTCCAACTGATTCTCGAGCAGAATGTCGGCGGGAGCATTTCCCGCATGATGCACCGCGTTCAAACCAGCGTGGCGCGTCGCTGTAATAGGCGCTATCGACGCTCAGGCCGCCTCTTCGCCGGACCCTACCAGAATAGCCGCATTCGCTCGCCCCAGGAACTCCAAACGATCATCGCATCGTTTCAACGATTGGTCCCCTCAAGGTCGAGCGAGGCATGCATGGCCTCTTGGACTTGGATCCACGACGGCGTGGCTAACACGCTCAGTGCGTTATAGCATTTCCCACACTGTCCACTTGCACCAGCGACGCTGAGTTGATGCAGAACCGCAAGCCCCCCTTCCCCGGTCCGTCGGGAAACACGTGGCCCAAGTGCGCGTCGCAGACGTTGCACAAGACCTCGATCCGGGACATCCCGTACGATTCGTCCTCGTGGTACGAAATGACGTTCACCTTTATCGGCTCTGTGAAACTCGGCCACCCCGTCCCCGATTCGAACTTCACGCGCGAATCGAACAGCTCCGTCCGGCAACACACGCAGGCGTAGATTCCCGGCTCGTGAGATTCGCAGTACTCGCCCGTGTACGGCCGTTCCGTTCCCTTCATTCGCGTGACCGCATACTGCTCCTTCGTCAACTGCGCGCGCCATTGCTCAGGTGTCTTCTCGACACGACGGTCGGGCTTGGGACTCCCCTCACGCGCATAACGCTCGACATCACTCCACGTCATCGTTGATTCCTTCTCCGGCATCTTCCGGGATTGGGGATTCTCACTGCTCCCGCAGGAAGCGAAAATGAACATCAGCAGCAGCAGAATCCCGAGATTGAATGGCATCGTTCTCATGTGCTTTCTCTGTCGTGCCGTTGAAGTATACCACCACCAAGACACGAGGACACCAAGAACGACAGGCAATTGTGTTCAAAGCAGATCAAGGACTGGACTTCAGGCATTGTCTTTCTTCGTGTCTTCGTGGTGATGTTTTCTCACCAGCCTGCTAGTACTTCACCGAGCATCCATACGGCGTGGTCGAGTGTGTGCCGATCTCCTTGCCGGCGGCGAGGGCCTTCAATGCATCCTCGACATAGTGAACGCGCTTCTCGCTGTTGCCGCGGGGATCGCTGTCGACGGCTCCGTTGTACACCAGCACGCCGTTCTTGTCGATCACGAACAGATGCGGCGTGGTCTTTGCGTCATAGGCCTTTCCAACGACGCCCTCGGCGTCCATGACCAGACGGGCATGCTTCGACTTCCAGTCGGCGTACGTCTTCCCGAAAACCTCGCTCGTCTGATGATCGCGGTGTTCCGTGTTCGTTGAATTGATGGTGAGCCAGACCGCCCCCTGGTCCGCCGCCATCTGCTGCAAGGCTTGCAGTGATCCGGCCTTGTAATGACGCTGAACGAACGGACAACCGGGATTCGTCCACTCAAGAACGACGATCTTTCCCTTATACTCGGAGAGGGTCACCGTCTTTCCTGCGACGTCGACCGCCTTGAATTCCGGAGCGGGTTTGCCGATCTCCGGACTGCCGGCGAATGCGGCGAAAGAGAGAACGGCGATCGATAGATACACAGATGCGAGTTGTCGGATCATGAGTGGAACTCCTTGATGAATGTGAGCTGATTAGCGTGTTCGTGACAATGTGAACGTCCCATCGGTGAGGCGAATGAGACCGGACAACCGTTCGGGGGCGATCGTATCGGTGTTGGGTGTGACCGGCACGATGATCTCGTTGTTCTTGACCTCAATCTCCGAGTGAATGATCGTACAGTCGGGAATAAGCTCAGGGTAGAAATCTTTCACGCGCGAGGCGTTCGGTCCGGAGAAGGGGATTCGAAGTTCAGTGCGATGCTCGCCGCGCATGATGCTCAAGGTGCCGAATCGGAGATCGCCGGTGTCGCGCCACGGTGCGGGCATCATCCGCTCTGCGCGAGCCACTCGAGAGAATGTCCAGCGCGTCGAGGGATCGTTGAGTCGCGCACGAAGCGTCGTCGAGCCCTGAATACAACTCTCCTTGCACACGAGCCAATCCAATCCGACCACGATTCCCGCAGTGTCAGAGGAAGTGCGTTCGGGAGACCGCAAGGTTGCGAGCACTGTCACGCTGTCCGGATAACCGAAGTCAATACTCGTTTCGGAGACGTACCGCTTGGGGACGGGATACCGGACCGTGTCGATGCGGTATCCGGGTGGGAGCGTCCAGGAGATCTCCAACGGCAAGCCGGCGTCTCCCGGGTTCGTCCAGTACAAATGCCACTCCGGCTTCAGGACGAAATGGAGAGCGATCTCGCGCGCACCGTCCGCCATCCTGGGTCCGAAATGGATGGACGCGGTAACAGGACCGACCGTCGCATTCGACTGGGCAAATACGGATCGGGTCGCAAACATCACCGATACAACCAGTACACCGCAGAATATCTTCATGTCTGTACAACAAAAAAGGCCCCGGGATTAGTTTCCGGGACCCTTGGTGTTCTCTCCTTTTCCTTTGCGCCCTCTGCGTGAAAGTCTTTGGGCGCAGGCATTCATTACAGGTTCCTTTTCCAGAAATCCAACATCGTCGCATTCAGATGCTTTCTTCCCGCCGGGTCTCCCACCCCGTGTCCCCGGAGAGGATAGACCATCAACTCGAAGATCTTGTTGGCTTTGATGAGTTCGTTCACATACCGCCAGGTGTTCTGGATGTGGACGTTGTCATCATGCGTTCCGTGCACGAGCATCAACCGTCCGGTGAGGTCCTTCGCATACTTCAGAAGCGAGTTATCCTCCATCCCCTTTAGGTTCTCCTTCTCCGTCTTCATTGCCGCCTCGCCCCATTTCGTGTCGTAGAAGCGGAAATCGGTTACGCCTGCTCCCGCGATTCCTGCTTTGAATTCCTTCGAACGGCTCAACGCAAGGATCGTGTAGGAACCGCCGCCGCTCCAACCGGTGATGCCGAACCGGTTCGGATCGATGTAGGGGAGTTTCTTGAACCATTGCACCGCGTCGACGAGGTCGTTCAACTCGATCTCGCCCATCACCCGGTTCAGGATGAGGTTCTCCAGCTTCTTGCTGATGGCCGTCGAAGAGCGGTTGTCGATCTTCACGACGATGTATCCGTTGTTTCCGAGAACATTGTCCAGCACGGCGCCGTAGTCGAATGCGTTGGCGACGGTCGGCGCGGACGGCCCGCCGTACACCTTCACGACAACCGGATACTTTTTGTTCGGATCAAAATCGCGCGGCTTCGTGATGGTGGCAGGGAGCAGGAAACCGTCGCGGGCCGGGACCTTCAACAATTCGGCGTATTGGACGCCATACTTTTTGAATGCGGAATCATCAGGAGTGGCAAGCACGTGAGCGACTTTGCCGCGCGTGTCGCGCAAGGTGAGCGAAGGGGGTGTGGAGATATTCGAGAATTGATCGAAGTAATACTTGGCGTCCGGACTCATGTTGATGCCATGCGTTCCATCCCCTCCGGAAAGCCGCTCCATCTTTTTCCCGTCGAACCGGATACGATAGAAATGCTTCTCGATCGACGACTTCTCGAGCGATGTGAAGTAGATCCATCCGGCATCTTCGTCAATGCCGACGACGGCCTTCTGGACCCAGAAGGGAAGTCCACCGGAGGTCGTGAGCGCCCAGTCGCCTTTCGTGACTTGATTGACCAGCTTCCCGTCCATGGTGAACCGGTACAGGTGTGCGTATCCATCCCGCTCGGACGAAAGTAGGAAATGCTTTCCATCCTTCAGGAAGTATAAGTCGTCGGACATGTTGATCCAGCCCGGATCGGTATCCTTGGTGATGAACGTCGCCGTTCCGGTCTTCCGGTCGACGAAGTGGAAGTCAAGCTCCGTCTGAAGACGGTTCATGGTGCGGACGCAGACCTGCTTGTTGTCGGGGATCCAGTCGACGCGGATGACGTACTCGAACGACTTCGGATCGATCGCGGCCCACACGGTTGAGCCGCTTCCCACCTCGGTCACGCCGACACGGACAGCGGGATTCTTCTCGCCGATCTTCGGATATCGTTGCGTGGAGACCGTCGGCGTCCACGGGGCGATATCGACGATGCTCTGCAGGCTGACTTCGGATTCATCCGTTTGCAGATAGGCGATGGCTTTGGAGTCGTGCGACCACCAGTAGCCGATATCGCGGCGTCCGAAGATCTCTTCCCAATACACCCACGACAATGTTCCGTTGAGAAGCGTCTTCGTTCCGTCGAAGGTGAGTTGATGTTCCTTCTTCTGGCTGATGTCGTACGCGAACAGGTTTGTCCCGCGGTTGAAGGCGAGCTTCATGCCGTCCGGCGAGAACTGAACATTCTTTTCTTCGTCCGCGGTCTCGGTGATGCGGTGAACGGCGGCCTTGGGAATGTCGAGCACGAAGATGTCTCCGCTGACAACATACAACCCATAACGGCCATCTGCGGTGATGGATGCAGGCATTGGGCTGAAGCGCGGAGCCTTTCCTTCGGGAAAGAGGGTGTTGAAGCTCGCGGCGGCTTTTTCGCGGTCCAGATACTGCGTCCGCTTTCCGGACTTGGGATCAAGACGTTCCAGCGTTCGGATGGAATCGGGGATACGCGGATCGTAGATCAAGGCGGTGTTATCGCTGAGCCAGAATGTCCGCGGCATTTGAAATGAACGGGCAAATGCCGGATCGTTCATGTTGTCGAGCGTGAGAGTCGGCTGTTCTTGCGCAAACAGCGAGATCGTCAGCACGCACAACAGGAGAAAGGCAAGACGAACAGAAAGGCGATTCATGATGGAGATATCCTCGAATTGTGTGAGATGAGCAGGTGAGAACGTACGACAAAACGAGGAGAGAAGAAAGCGGAATGGGACAAAAGGAACGCTCGCGTACACAAGAAAGGCGGGTCGTAGCACTAACCGCCACAACCCGCCAAGGATTCTCCTCTACTACTTAATACTCAATACTCCCTACTTACTACTCTGTCATATCCACCAGCTTCACGCCGCCAAGTCCCGCCGCGACGGCGATCTGCTTTCCATCGAACGCCACATGATTTGCGGATTGCAGGCTTGCGAATTGAAGCTTACCGAGCGTTGTCAAGGTCACCGTTGTGTTCCCACTCAGGTTCTCCAGCGCTTGAGAAGCTTGTGCAACGTAGATGCCAGCCTCGCCATTCGATATATAGACATACGCCCCTGCCGCATCGACGGCGTTTGTAACGGTCACGGATGGGTCTAGACCGCTGACTGTGACGCGCGGGAGCGAACCAACGATTGTGCCAGTGGCGAGATTCACCAGTTGCACTCCGGCATCACCAGCGGCGAAGAGCCCCTTGCCACCGATGACGCGAACGGTGGATTTCGATTCCGCGATCGTTGCACCGGGAACGGAGTATGTATTCAACAACGCCATCGTAGAACGATTGAACACAGAGAGACGTCCTGGCGTTCCCTGTGCGACAACAACGTAATTCGCATCAAGGTCGACCCATCGCGCATCCTCCAGCGATGTGAAAGACTCGACATCCAACGTGCTGTTCTGTGTGAGAACATACAATCCACCGGTATTTCCAGTCGTTGCATAGACCTTTCCATTGCTTGCGACGACCGACGTTGCGGCATAACTGCTCAACATGCGCTTCGCATTCCCGTTCAGTTGGAGTTTGCCGCCGTTAGAAACCAGTGCTTCGACGAACGATGGGGAATCGTACGCCGGATTCCCGGATGCTTCTGCCAGATAGACCTTGTTGTTGTCGAAGAACACGTTATTGATGTCCGTATCCGCGAACTGGACGGATGCGCGAATAACGGCGTTCTTCACACCCTTCACTTGAACAACGTCAATGGCACCAATGGCGCTCAATCCCTGCATGTTGTAGCTGACGTATGCAAAGTTGGCGTTCAACACAACGGACGTCGCCTGAAGTTTCTGTCCACCAACGGTCGGCGGTGTGATCTCGGAATTCAACTTCAGCGAAAACGCGAGCGGCGCCGCTGCTTTCGGCAATCCGGAAGAGATCGTCATATCTTCATCGCGAACCGTCACGCGGCCAGCCAATTTTGCTTCGTCGTTGATGACGGTGATTCGGCCGTCAGTCTGATCTGGAACCCCTTGCACGGCAGGCTCCACCGCCTTCTCGCATCCCGCGAGAAAGAGAAAACTCATCGCTCCAATTACTATCAGCCTCTTCATTATTGCCTCCAAAGATCCTTCATTCACAAGCCCCGCGTCTATATGCACATAATTACAAGCCCTGTACCCAGTAATTAAGGGAGTTTCCAGCTGAAATTGAGTGATTGAGCACACAGGCGAAAGGAAATTTCTACGTCCGAGCGGTCATAATGACCGATGTCACACGCTTATTACGCCCCGCCTCGAATGGCTTCGCCAGCACGAACTTGATGCTGAAGCTTGCCTTCCTCAATGACGACACGCCCGGAGACAAGGACATAAGGAATGCCGGTCGAGCGCAGTTCTGGGTGCTCCACCGTGGCGCGGTCACGGATCTGGTCCGGGTCGAAGATGGCGATGTCCGCATCGGCACCAACGTGCAGCCGACCTTTCTTCTTCATCGCTGGAATTGCCTGCTCCAGCCGTTGCGCTGGGAGGAGGGTCATCTTCGCGAGTGCATCCATCAATGTCAGGACGCGCTGTTCGCGAACATACGTTGCGATCGTGCGCGAGAATGTCCCTGACGCACGGGGGTGATTGTTGAAGCCCGGTTCGAGAATCGCATCGCTTCCGATCATCACGTAGGGAGCACGGAGTGCGGCTCGGACATCCTCTTCGGGAATCGCATACGCAACAGCAAGCTTTCCCTGCCGGCGATATCGCTGGAACGATTCCTGCGTCAATCGTTCGGTGGAACCCGCCAATTGAAGATCCCCATACGAGATGCGAAAACGCTGCTGCCACCCGCTGTTGAATCGCGCGGAGTTCAGATACGTTCCCCAAAAGGTGTAGGGATAGATGCATGCCGTAACATCCGCTCCCTTCGCTCGCGCGTCATCGATCATCGCGAGCGATTGCGTCATCGAGAACGTTCCCCCCGTGCTCGCGATGTGATCGATGTGGACTGCCGCACCCGTCTCTTGTGCGTACTCCAGCACCTCGCGTAATGCGTCGATGTTCGTTCCCGGTTCTTCCATATCTGAATAGCGTACATGGAAGAACGCAGGAACATCGTAGCGTTTGGCGAGACGCATCAATGGCAGAATTTCATCTCGCGTGATGCCGGGGACATATTCCAGGCTGAAGGAAACACCGAGTGCGCCGTGCTTCAGCGCGCGTTCCGCCATTGCCGCAAGGCGCGGAATATCCTCGGCGGCGACCGGCTTGTAGATGTCGTCCTGGTATCGTCGACGGGCTTCGGAATAGAAGAACGAAGCGCCGTAGTGGATTGGCGGACGACGACGCTCCATCGTTGGATACCATCGTTCCGGATCGGACGCGCCGCCATGCATCGCGAGAGCGGTCGTCACCCCGTCAGCAAGCTTGTTCCAAACGCCGGGTTCCACCGGATCGTATGAGAGAACGTCGATGAATCCCGGCGCGACGACAAGCCCTTTCGCGGAGATCGTTCTTTTCCCGACAAGTGGCTGCGATGAGATCTCCCGGATCGATCCGCCGACGATGCCGACATTGGCGATCTGATCAAACCGCCGCTCCGGGTCCATCACCCGCCCCCCGACGATGACCACGTCGTAGCGAGGAAGCTGCTGTGCGAACGAAGGCACACACAGCAAGATAAAGAACCACAGCATCCCGGTTCCCAGAATATGCACTCCAGACTCCCTCAATCAACAATCACAAATCACAAATCACCAATTGTCCAGTTCCCCCATCACTCAATCTCCTCATCACCCAATTGCTTTCATATCCCCCCAATCCCCAATCCACAATCCCCAATCCACAATTACCTCCCCCCTCCCACCCGATCCGGTTCTCCCCGCATCTGCGGCCAAGGACGCGGTTGGCCGGTCTTTGGATCAATGGGCATCACGCGCTTCTCGCGGGGGACGAACTGCGGATCCTCGGAGGCGAGATAGGCAAGCGAGGCGGCGAGGACGACGTTGTTCTTGATCTCATCAAAGACGAGCTTGTCGTACGTGTCGCGGTTCGTGTGCCACGTGTACGCGAAATAGTCCCACGAATTCGACCCAAGGCCGAATCCGGGTGCGCCAACGGTAGTAAATGACGCGTTGTCCGATCCACCGCCGCCGGGCATTCCGGGAAGACCCAATTGAATGTGGCGTGTGACCTCAGACGGAACACGCGTAAGCCACCGGGCAAGAAATTCTCCCGCGTTGACAAATCCCTGCGCGCTCATGTTGACCACACGTCCGGTGCCGTTGTCCTGGTTGAACACGGCTTGCGCCTTTGCAACGATCTCCGGATGGTCGGCCACAAAAGCGCGCGATCCATTCAATCCCTGCTCCTCGCTTCCCCAGTGCCCGGCGAGAATCGTCCGCTTGGGATTTGGATAGTACTTCTTCAGGATGCGCATCGCTTCCATCATGATGATAGTTCCGGTACCGTTGTCGGTCGCGCCGGTTGCGCCGTCCCATGAGTCCAGGTGTGCGGAGAAGATGACATACTCTTCCGGCTTTTCCGTGCCGCGGATCATGCCGATCGTATTGAAAGCCGGCTGCGGTGCGAGGAACTTCGACTCTGCGAAGATCCGAACGACCGGCTTGTTTCCGGATTCGATGAGGCGATAGACCATCCCGTAATCTTCAAGACTCAGGTCGACGACCGGAGCCGTCTGTGCCTTCGTTCCGAAGATTCTCCGCGCTCCCCAGCCTTGGGACCACATTGAACTGATCACGCCAACGGCGCCCGCTTGCTCGAGAACATTGGCCAATGTATCCGAACGGAATCCTGTCTTTCGAATGCGTTCGCCCCAGGCCTTTGTCTCTCGCTCGCGCTTCGCCTTGAGGCTGTCGAAGGTCACATCGGGAAGAATAATGCACTCAGCTTTCACACCGTTCTTCTTTGTTCCGGGGCTCCAGGCGAGCATCGTTCCTTCCAACGTGCGCACGCGAGGCTCGAGGAGGTCGATGTGCGTGACACCCCGTTCCCAACCGCGCCACTGTCCGTATTGCTCGTTGCGGGCCTCGACGTTCCATGCCTTGTAGGTCGAGACGACCCAGTCGTTCGCCTGCATCATTTGTGGCGTTCCGACGACACGGGGACCGATGACCTCGAGAAGTTCGTGCGCCAGCCGCGGCAACTGAGTTGAGTCCATGGCATCGAACCAGATGTTCTTCAGAACGGGATCGTCGACGGCAAGGGTCTGTGCAGACAAACTCGAGAGAGAGAGCAGGAAGACAACGAGCAGCAGGAACGAACGACGCATGAGGGTCTCCGATATCGGTGAGAGGAATTGCATCAATGTAAGACAAAGTGCGGGACTGAGCAAGAATTCTGACGCCAGCACCAGCAAAGGGACGAGTTACCTCATACGAGAAGAGATCTGGAACCGCAAGCAGATGGAAATCGTTTATGAAGACAAGTCCCCACCACAACACATGCGAGGTTCCGAATGCCGAAACTTACCACACGCTCCGCACATGTCTTGGCGATTGCGGGAATCGCCCTCTCGTCATTGCTCGTGCTTGGATACTCGGGTGGGATCACATCGATGACACAGAAGAACGGCGCTGGCTGCACGTGTCACGGTCCGAGTAACAACGGTGTCACCGTCGAGATCGTCGGTCCGAGCACGCTCACACCAGGCGAAAAAGGGAATTACCTGGTGACCATCGCCGGCGGTCCGCTTGCGGCGGCGGGAGTGAATCTTGCCGCGAGCAATGGGACGCTGGAAGCCAGCGTTGGCGGCGGCCTGCAATTGATCAGCGGTGAGCTGACGCACCAAACCCCGCGAGCGCCTGTGTCTGGAACAACGACCTTCAATTTCGCCTACACAGCTCCTTCCACGCCGGGGTCGGCAACGCTCTATGCGACGGGCAACAGCGTCAACCTCCTCAGCGGAAGCGGAGGCGACGCCTGGAATCACGCCCCCAACAAGTCGATCACGGTCTCATCCGCGACGAGCGTTGCTGACGAAGCGGTGCCGACCACAATGCAGCTGGAGCAGAACTATCCCAATCCGTTCAATCCAACAACTCAACTCGGATTTCGGATTGCGGATTTCGGATTTGTTCGAGTCTCTGTCCATGACATTAGTGGACGCGAGGTTGCGGTGCTAGTGAACGAGGAGAAGGGGCCGGGGAGTCACACGGTGGCGTGGGACGCATCGGATATGCCGAGCGGCGTGTATGTGTATCGGTTACAGGCGGGGAACGAGGTGCGAGTGAGGAAGATGACGTTGCTGAAATGATGGGATGCGAAGATGACCGCGCTCCGGGAGTCTAACACCCCCGGCCAACCCAAGTTCAAAGACGAACACGGATAGCCACGGATGAAATGCGGATAAGCACGGATGGATATTTGAATTTGTATCCTTGTGCGCTCTGCTCATAACACCGCCATTGGCTCTTGGCGGGTTGGTTATTGGCACTTGTTTGGCTCTTGTCTCTTGCGATCTTGGAACGTCAGCCGAAGCGCTTTCCCAGAAGTGCTCTCCCGGCAGCTTAAGAAGCCGGGAGTCGAGCCAAACGATTGTCCCAACTTTCCCATATGAAAAAAAGGGCTCCGAAGAGCCCTCTCGTCATCTTGTGTCGTCGAACGCCGCGTCAGTTGTCCGGATGTCCGTCCCGGTTGCCGTCTCGGCCGGCGCGCATGTTCATGAACGAGCGTTGAATGGCTTTTCGGATCTCACCCCTGAGCGATGTGTCCGTTGGGTCAAGGAGGGCACCGCTCCGAACATCGCGGAACCAGAGCGCCGGGTCGAATCGCAACGCAATGTCGATCGTTCCGCCATCGCCGACCACAAAGTTGCCGCGCAGCTTGTATTGGAGCTCGCCGTCGAAGGCAAACTTGAAGGGAACCCATTCGCCATTCTTCAGCACTTTTCCCCAAACGAGCAGGCTTGCACCATAGGCAAGCGTGTCGAGTGCACCTCGGCCTCGTCCGTTGAACTCATGACTGTCGTCGTATCGCTCACCCGGAATGAGGCGGTGCACCTTCAGCGTGATCCCGTTGTAGTTGCCGGCCGGAAGACGCTGATTCGCAAAGGAGACAACCGACTGCGGTTCAACGTGCACGACAAAGGGTCCGCGGAAGGTCACTTCCAGTTCACGCTCGATCTCCCCAATGTCTTCGCCAGTAGAATCGACGATTACACTGTCAATGCGCGATGTGAATTTGATGCGCGAAAATACGACCACCGCGCTGTCGATCTGAAGCGAATCGGCCGCATCGGTGAAGGAGTTCTTGAGCATCCCGGCATCCATAGAGCCGAGGGATAAACTGATCCGAACCGGCGTGCCGGATGTTGAAGAAGCGGGATCGCTGTTCGGACTGCAACCGACCAGGATGAACACGGAGAAAGCGGCGATGAACGATGAAGCGAGGCGGTTCATGAAAACTCCAAATTGGTTGTTGATGGATGTTCTGGACAGCCACTAACTAGAACACCCAGAGAGAAATTTTGTGTGTGACATCGGTCACACATAAGCCAGGCTCAATGTATTCTGTTTCGTTCTAAGACGAACACGGATAGCCACGGATGAAAAGCGGATAAGCACGGATGGATATTTGAGTTTGTATCCTTGTGTGCTCTGCTCATAACACCGCCATTGGCTCTTGGCGGGTTGGCCATTGGTTCTTGTTTGGCTCTTGTCTCTTGCGATCTTGGCACCCGTTTCTCTCACCCCACATCCTTCGAACTGACCAAGCCGTTCAACAACGCGTAGATGGTGAGACCCGAGACCGTCTTGATGCCGAGTTTTCGGGTGATGTTCTTCCGGTGGGAGATGACCGTGTGAAGACTTATCGAGAGCTTGTCGGCGATCTGCTTGTTGAGGTAACCGCGGGCGACGAGTCGCAACACCCCAACCTCGCGCGCTGAAAGATGTTCCGCCTTGCTGTGACCGCGGCCCGGTCGGTGGGCCGATAATCCCCGCTGCACCTGTTCCACAATCTCGGATTCCGTCCCCGTCACGTTCACCGTCAACGGGACCTCGCGCGATTCTGAAACGCCGGCTCCTTCCGTAAGAATGACGGGCGTCGTCGAAATGGCGGCGAACCGATCGCGATAGAGTACGTAGGAGTCGGAAGAAAGAAATGCCACATCGAAGGATCGAAGTTCGGGAACATCGCCGAGATCGGCAACGATCGACACGTCCAGCGGTGAGAAGTACTCCAACAGGAGCTTCTTCAATCCAATGCCGACGAGCCGGTTCGGCGTGACGAGAAGAATGCGTGAGCTGGCGGACATGCGATCACCGTGCGGTGCGCTGGATGGCCTGTTCCATCTCGGCGACGATCGGGCGAAGGATCGTGTCCTCGATCCGTGTGTGGTCGATGATATCCCGTTCCAGGCGGAAGAGCTCGAAGATGACGGTGTTCAGCGTATCATCGTCCGGTCCACTCGAAACATACTTGATCAGGATGTTCTTCAGGTCGTCGAGTTTCTCGTCGACGTTGTCATGCTCCTCCTCGTATGCCCGCATGGAGTACCGCGCGAGGAGATCCTTGTTCCCGCGGGACCGCCGTGATCGGTGCAGCCGGTACACCTGCTCGACGTAAGGGAATGTCACCTCCTCCTCCCGCTTCAAGTGCGCCAACAGCTCCCGCTTGTACTCCTGGAAAAAACGCTGTGCGAGCACCACCCCCTTTGTCCGGCGGGTCTTGCTCCGTGCGAGGGATCGGAGAAGCCGCTCGATGCGGGGGATCTGCGCGTGGATGTAGTAGGCATGCGTGGTGCGAAGGTAGTCGACGATCGTCAAAACGTTCACCGTACGGAGACGAGCTTCCGGAAAGAAGTCTTCGTTGCTGAACGCGTTCACGATGGCGAGGAAGAACTCCAGGTTGATGCGGCGTTCACTACAGACGGTGCGGACGGTCTTCTCGCCGAAGCCGAGACGGATGCCGAACCGGTTCAGGACGGGAATAAGCAGATAGTTTGAGTGCACGATCTCGGCCAACTTCATATCGGCCGTCAGGAGTTTCACGTCAATGTTCCTTTCGCTGCCAGAGGGATTCCTCTTCCTGAAGTATAACAGAATTCTTATTAAGATGGTTCATCGGTGATGAATCTCACATCCGAGTCGATACCACGTTAGAATGCTCTTACAAAAGGAAAGAAATCCTTCACGTTCTCTCTCCAAATCCGTATCTTGAATCGCTTCAACAAGCACCCATACTCCAACTGACCGCCTCCAGATGGAATCGAAAATCATAGATCGGGCTGCACCACGCCCGGAGGTTGATACGCCGTACCCGACAGACATACCCCATATGTCCGTTCACGCGTTCACCCTCGCATTCACGGGGAAGGACGCGTCGCTCGAACAGCCATTCCTGGAATGGTACAAGCGGAGTTCCATCCCTCCAATCCGCTTGGTGCTCATCTCTGGCACGATCCTGATCGGCCTGTTCGGCATCCTCGACGCCTATCTACTATCGACCCACAAGTACGTGCTGTGGCTCATTCGATTCGCCATCCTTTGCCCGGGTGCGCTCCTCGTCCTGCTGGCTTCCCATCTTCGTGGCGCATGGCGGTACATCCATTGGCTCATGATGGGAATGGTTGTTGTGACCGGCAGCGGCTTCATCGTTATGACTGCGCTCACGCCGCCGCCGACCTCGTTCCTCTACTACGCGGGATTGATCCTTGTCTTTATGTACGGGTATTCGCTCGCGCGTCAGCGCTTCATTCTGGCGAGCGTTGCCGGCTGGATCGTCGTTCTGCTCTATCAACTCACCACTCCGTTGTTCACGCGCATCCCTGTCGACGTCCTGGTGAGCAACACCTTCTTCCTCGTCGCGGCGAATATCATCGGGATGATGAGCTCCTACGTGAGCGAAAAGAACGGTCGTCGTGATTTCTATCTCACGCACCACCTTGCGCGCGAACGGGACCGGGTGCGGAACACGAATGCGGAGCTTGAAGCCCGCGTGCGGGAACGGACCGCGGATCTCCAGCACATCAACGAGAACCTCGCGCAGGAGATCGCCGACCGAAAGCGCTCTGAAGAAGAACGGCTGAATCTGGAACGGCGATTGCTCCAGTCTCAGAAGATGGAAAGCCTCGGCGTGATGGCCGGCGGCATCGCGCATGACTTCAACAACATCCTCGTCGCGGTGATGGGGAATGCCGAGGTCGGTCTCCGCAAGGGCGGGGAGGAGAATCCGCTGGCGAAGTACTTCGACCGGATCCTTGCCAGCGCGGAACGGGCACGCCTGCTGGTACAACAAATGCTGACGTTCAGCCGGCGACAGGTGACCGAGCGGCAGGCGTCGCCGATGCAGCAGATCGCTCAGGAAGCGATCGGGATCGTTCAGTCGCTTATCCCCACGCACATCCGGATCGAGACGGAGTTCCATCCGGCCCCGCTTCCCATCTATGTCGACCACGCGCAAATCCATCAGGTCATCGTGAACCTCTGCCTGAACGCCGCGCAGGCGATGGAGCCGGATGGCGGTGTCATTCGCGTCAAGGAGGATGTAGGTACGGTGAAGCATGGGGAGACCGACTTGGCGTCCGGGAAGTATGTCGTTCTCCGCGTTGAGGATAGCGGTCACGGCATCCCGCCGGAGATCCTCCCGCGCATTTTCGAACCGTTCTTCACGACGAAGACGCCGGGAAAAGGAACGGGATTGGGATTGGCCGTGGTGCACGGGATCGTGACGAGCCATGGCGGGATGATCCGTGTCGACAGCAAGCCAGAGGTGGGCACCACGGTATCGGTCTTTCTGCCGCTCGCAGAAGACGATCAGGTATCCGAGCCGGCGATATCGGATGAGGCGCAGCCAGCGCTGAGCACGCCGAAGAGAATCCTTCTTGTGGATGACCAGCAGGAAGCGCTTCAGGTGACGCATGATCTGCTGATCGATCATGGGTATGAAGTGCGGATGCATTCCGACCCGCACGAAGCCCTCAGGGAGTTCAGGGCAGCGCCGTACGAATTTGATGCGGTGATCACGGACCTGACCATGCCGGGGATGAGCGGCCTGGAGATCGCCAAGCACGTGACGGGGATCTCACCGGACTGTCCCGTCGTGTTGATCACGGGATACCAGCTTCATGACGATCGGGAGATGCTGGAGCAATCAGGAGTGCGGGAAATTCTCCAGAAGCCCTTCCGGAGCGCACATCTTGCGGAAACGGTCAAACGGGCGCTACGGTAATCCGAGGGAAGACTGCGTTACAAGCAGATCGCGTAGCCGCCACTCCAGCGATCTTCGTACCTTGGCGTTCTTTGCGTGCCGATCTTCTAGCCCCGTTCTCCCGGCTTATCCCCCGCATACATCTCCGGATAGAGCGCGCGTGCGCACTCAGGGCAAAGGCTGTGTGTGAAGGTCGCCTCCGTGCGCTCCTGAATGAACTTCTCCAGAACATCCCACCGATTGTCCGGCGTCCGGATCTTGTTGCACCGGCTGCAGATTGGCAGCAATCCCTCCAACGTCTTGATCTCCCGCATCGCCCGCTTCATGCTTGCGACATAGATCGAC
This sequence comes from Bacteroidota bacterium, assembly GCA_025455125.1. Lineage (GTDB taxonomy): Bacteria > Bacteroidota > Ignavibacteria > UBA10030 > UBA10030 > JAKAJH01. Next base: position 3,798 of record JALONE010000002.1, on the reverse strand, counting down.
AGCATCCCGAACAACACCGTGGTCACCGAACCGGTCACCAACCCGACGACGATATGCTGCGTGTCAAAGTACGGGATCTCCGGACGAAGGAAAAGATCCACGAGGGCAACGAGATTCGACATCAGGATGATCACGAAGATGCCGATCGCGACTCGCAGCGCGACATGCTGCTGCAAGCGGAAGAGGAATCCATCCAGCGCGTCGCGTATTGCATGAAGAATGTGATGCATGATCGTTGATGAGGACGATGACGGCATGAGGAGGCTCGGTGCGGCAACACGTGTCGGGATTCTTTCTTAGATAACGAATCGACCGGGAAAAGTCAATCGACCCTCAGGTCCCCCAGACGCCGGCGATTGTCTGCTTGCAATGGTCACACCGTCCGTCGGTGATGTGCCGGGATCGGATGCTGAATCCTCGTCGCTCAATGACGACCTTCGTGCACGAAGGGCAGAACGTGCTCTCGGCCGCGTGATCGGGGACATTACCAATGTAGACGTACTGCAGTCCCGCCTTCCGCGCGATCTCATGCGCGCGTTCAAGCACTGCGACCGGGGTCAGTGGGAGCTGCGTCAGCTTGTACAGAGGAATGAATCGCGAGAAGTGAAGCGGCGTCTCAGTGAATCCGTTGGATGCGAGCCAATCACACATCCGCTTGATGAGATCCATGTCGTCCGTCCAGCGGGGGATCACGAGGTTGGTGATCTCCAGCCACACTCCTTCTTCCTTCAATACCTTCAAGGTGTGCAGAACCGGAGCAAGTCGCGCGCCGCTCAGGCGCTGATAAATGTCGTCGTCGTACGCTTTCAGGTCGATGTTCGCCGCATCGAGTGTCCGGGACAGTTTCCGCAACGGCGCATCGTTGATGTACCCGCTGGACTTCAGCAGGTTCTTGATCTTCCGCTCGCGCGCGATCGCGGATGTGTCGAGCGTATACTCGTAGAACATCGTTGGTTCTGAATACGTGTACGCGATCGATTCACAGCGCTCGGCGATGCATTCCGTGACGACCGCATTCGGCATCAGATCGTCGTTGAGTGTCTCCGCCGGAGTCACCTGAGAGATCTGCCAGTTCTGACAATTCAAGCAACGGAGATTGCATCCAGCCGCGGCGATCGAATACGCCCGCGTGCCCGGCAGAAAATGGAAGAACGGCTTCTTCTCGATTGGATCGACATGTACGGCGCATGGATTGCCATACGCGGTCGAGTACATGACGCCGCCGCGATTGACGCGGTTCCGGCAGATCCCTGTTTCACCCTCTTCCAACACGCATTCATGCGGACACTTGCGGCACTGCAGACCGTGTGCGGTCTTTTCATAGAAGAGCGCCTCCTTGATATGTCGGTCAGTTCGCTGTCGGGTGGAAAACCCCATCGCCAACCCACCGGCACAGAGAAGGCAGTTCCGCGCGAATGTACGGCGTGAATACGAAATGGATGCTTGAAGCTGTTTCATCTTGCACGCTCCCTGGCGGCATGCGCCGGCTGTCGCAGCGCGATGAACGTCAGAATCGCGCTCGCGGCCATCAGTCCCGCGATTCCATACACGACCGGATGAACGCCGAATGCGGGGACGAGAAACGCGGAGACGAGGAGAGCGCCTACCGCAGACCCGATGAGGTCGACGGAATAGAGGCTCGCGGCGACAGCAGTCGATGTGTTGTGGATAAGACTCGATGCCAGCGAGAACAGCATGCCGACGAGAAGTCCCATGACCGCGGTTTCAAGGGAAAGCAGCGATGCACCGGGGATGATCGGAATGTCAAACGAACCCAGCATTGTCGTCAGCGGAACGAGAAGCACCACAGCACCGGCGATCGCCGCCTGAACGACCGCAAAGTTCAATCGTCCTCGTGCGGTTGCCCAGCGGCGCCCCCACCAAGCGCCGAGCGCCAATCCTGCCATGAACACAGCGATCAAGAGACCGAGCACATGGTAGACGTAGCCATAGATGATTTGAAATGAAAGCAGGATGAGGAATTGCAGAGCCGCCGCGGAACAGCCGCCAGCGAACATCCCGATCCGTGCGGCATCCAGCCGGCTCAACAGAAAAGCGGTTCCCGCGAGCACGACAACGATGATAAGAAGCGGATCAAAACCGACCATGCTTGCCCACAGGTCCAGTTGACGGGCATACGCAACGGGATTGAAATCAGTGGTGAACATCGCCGTCGTGTCAAGCGATGCAACGATCTGCATTCCCCGCCGCGCAAGCTGGTCGTCATTGACATAGTCCCGGTTGACATATGTCGTCGGGATCTGCCGCTCCTCGATGCTTTGCGTCACCGCGTACCCCAGGATGCCGTCCGATGCGAGGAAGTAGTTTCTCGTCCCCGGAACGACCAGCACGCGGGCGAAGACACTGCCCAAGGTCCGATACAGAACCGATGACACCTGTCGTGCCGCCGTGCCATGATACTCTCCGGAAGAACTCAGGGAAAAAGCGACGACCCCTCCGGGCCGAAGCGCACGACGGACCTCTTGAGCGAACTCGCGCGAATAGTACCGATGCAGCTGCGCCGTGGAAGGATCGGGAACATTGACGAGCACGACGTCATATGTTCCGCCCGCATTACGAACCACGGTCCGTCCATCGGCGACGATCGGGAAAATCCGTGGATCGAACAGCGCATGGGTCATCGAGCGACCGACGGCGATGACCTCCGGGTCGATCTCGGTGTAGTCGACACGCTGGACAGCGTATTTGAGGATCTCCATCGGCGCTCCCGACAATCCCCCGCCAATGAGAAGGACGCGATGAGGCTCGGGATGTTGGACCATCGCAAAGTGCACCATCTCTTCACGTGCAACGGGATCGCCGGTCGAGCAGAGCAGGATGTCGTTCTCAAACACGTTGAGCTGTTCCTCCTGCCGCGTGACGGTCAGCTTTCCGTACGGCGTGTCGCGATACGCGACGATCGACTGGCCGGGAAAGAGGAGTTGTCGGAGCGCCAGGTCGAGATTCACACAGAAGAACAGGGCGGCGAACAGAAACAAGCCGACACCGCCGAGCACGATGAATTGACGTTGCGAGGTCACACGACCATGGATGATCACGGTCAGAAGAATCAGTGATCCCAGCAGAAGAGCGGCTTGCACCGCCGTCAGGAAGAAGATCAGCGGGAGAGAGAAGCCGATCCCGCCGACGACACTGCCGAGGGATTCGAGCGCGTAGACATCGGTAACCGGATTCTCTGTGTTGTGGTACGAAGCGGCGTTCGTCCAGATAACGAAGGATGCGCCGGCGACGAGACAGAACGGAAGCAGAAGGAGAAACGAGCCGAGCAAGCATTCCATGATGCCCATGATGCTGCCCGGAGAGAAGATCCACGCACGCAGAAGTGGAAGCGAGACGATCGTGAGAAGAGGAAGGAGGGCCAAGGCAAGCAGGGAAAGCGATCCGGCGATGGACGTGTTCCGGCCACGAACCGCAAATCGGCCGAGCGCGGCTCCCATGCCGGTCAACAGCAGCCAATTACCCAGCAGGATCCCGAGCACCAATTCGTTGCCTTGGAAGACGGTCAGGAATTCTCGCAGCAGGATGGTCTGGGTGACGATGGACGCCAGGCCGAGGGTGAGTGCTGGGAGGCGATAGGGGGAGGTCATAGGCGGCAAATCTCTGGAATCGGGCCTGGGATAATGGTCGGGCCTGTTTTTGAAGAATTGAGACGGGCAACTGATTCACCACTGATTTCACAGATTATCACAGAGGTTCCGTCTCGGTAAATCAGTGAGATCTCGTGGTGGTCTTGCGCTTCGGCCAACCCTTTTGACTTAAGAGTTTTGACTTCCGATC
>JALONE010000106.1 GCA_025455125.1 Bacteroidota bacterium | reverse complement strand
ATCCCCGAAATGCGTATCGCACCGGGGCGCTCATGATCCGTCATGACTCTTTCCGCGGCGGCGTGGAGGGGATCAAGCACGTTCGAGGACGGAGCCGCCTGAAGTTCAGCCTTCATCGCAGGGTCGTTCTCCCACAATCTGATCTGCCCCATCAATTCGATGTTCTCCAGCAATCGATGGAGCCGCCTGCCGGACTTATTGATCAGGCCGCCGATCTCCCGAACCTGTTCGGGCTCGATACCGGAATCCTCCATCAGCATCTCTGAGAAACCGAGGATGCTGGCCATCGGCGTACGGAATTCGTGCGGCAGTGACTTCACGACCGTCATCTTGACATCGTCAAACCGGGATTCGAAGTATCGTCCCAAGGCGTGCTTCTTCGCCAGGCATGCTTCGATCGCATTCGTGAGCTCCTTCTCCGAAAAGGGTTTCGTAAGGTAGTCGTCGGCACCGAGCTGCATTCCTTCCCGGACGTCCTTTCGTTCGGCATTGCCCGTCAGAAAGATGAAGGGGATCCCGGCGAGTTTCGGTTCTGACTTTAGTTCACGGAGCACGTCGTGCCCGCTGATGCCGGGCATTGAGACGTCGCAGAGGATGATGTCGGGGCGTTGGGCCTTTGCTGCCTCCAGTCCCGCCGTGCCGTCATGCGTGACGATGACCCCGTATCCCGCGATCTCCAACATGGAAGCGACGATGTCGCAGAAGAACTCCTCATCTTCTATGAGAAGAATACGGTGCATCAAGACTCCTTCAAATGTACAGTCACAACGCTGGCGTGGAACGGCGGTCGAGGTATTTGGGTCGACCATCATGGAGTATCGACGAGATCGCGGCATTAAAATACAGCAGGGGAGAGTGAGAGTCAAATCGAGCGACTTCAAGTGGTGAATGCGGTTATGGACATCGACCTGCCCGTGATCTTGGTGCCAATGCCGTGTACTCTGAGCTGTTGTCCGAACGAAGGAAGTCCGGAGCACCGCGTTGCACGAACAACTTGGAGAGTTCGTAGAGGACACCCACCGCTTTGATCTGCTATCCCACATCGATGCAAGAGTATTCCTGCGCCCATTCATCAGTAGCGTGCGGCATCCGAATCGGCCTTCAGTCACGTTTGCACTTTCCGCTTGCTTGAATGGTTCATTCATAGTCTGCTCCTCCATATCGACGCGCGCAAAGGCTGACGTTTCTTGCATCCGTATCAAACCGCGATTGGAAAGCAGGGGGCATACCGGTGGCATGGGATCGGTCAATTGTTTTCCTGGGGTCCTTGACAAATCAGCCGGAATTCGATATTATCTTATCAGGTTAACCCATTAACCCACCCAATTCCTTGGGGCCTTCTATGAAAGCTCAAAAGGGGATTCAACGGTCAAGCATCATCCCCCTCTACTATCAGCTTCTCGAGATTCTCATCGACCAGATCGAAACAGGACTCCTCAAGCCTGGGAATCCGATCCCGTCTGAGAATGAACTATGCCGAACCTATGGCGTCAGTAAGAATACCGTTCTCCAAGCGATCAAAACACTCCAGAACAAGCGGTTGGTCTATCGCATCCGTGGCAAAGGAACGTATGTCATGGATCCAAAGATCAGCCAGAACATCACGACGCTTCTGAGCTTCTCCTCGGAAGTCGTCGGAATGAACGGTGCATTGAAGAACAAAGCCGTTGAAGCGAAACAGATGCCCGCGCTTCCTGCGATTGCGCGACACCTCGGCATCAAGGAAACCGAACCCATTTATCATATTCAAATCCTTCGTGAAGTGAATGGAGTTCCTCTTGCGCTGCAGACATCGTTCCTGCCCGCTGAGCTTTGTCCCGGGTTAATCGACAGGCCATTCGACGATGGATCGCTGTTCAAGACCCTTCAGCATCGATTCAACATCGTCATCACAGGAGTGAACGAGACATTTCAAGCGGTGAAGGCGGACAACTATGAAGCGAAGTTACTGAGCATTGCCCCCGGGGACCCGCTCATCCTTCTGGAGCGGCATTCGTACGTCGAAGGAGGCCGCGTCGTTGAACTGGTGCGAACCCTTCTCCGCGGCGACCGCTGTAAGTTTAACATCGAACTCAAACGAGACCAACAGCAAGAGGCGTCTCTTGTCAATTCCGCCGGGAACAGAACATAATTCCTCTGCCCGCCCCCGCAAAGTGTTCTTCACCCATCGGCGCGTGGCACGCATGTCGATCTTCATCGCACTCAGCGCAGTCGGTGCGCTGACCAAGATTCCCAGCCCGACCGGAACTGTCGCCCTCGATTCCAGTATTGGCTATTTCGCCGCCGCGGCATTCGGATACTGGGAAGGTGCCTTCATCGCAGGCATCGGTCATCTTCTCACGTCGCTCACGATCGGCTTTCCCCTTGGATTACCAGTCCATATCTACATCGCTTGTCAGATGGCGGCCTGGGTCATGATCTTCCGATATTGTACCGTCCGAATTCACATCGTTGCGGGTGTCATCATCGGTACCCTCTTGAACGGATTTGGCTCGGCCTATCTGATGGTCCCCATCGGCGGGTACGGTCTCGCAGCCGCTCTCGTTCTACCACTCATCATTGGTTCGTTCGCCAATATCCTCATTGCTGCAATGGCGTATTCCGTCGTCAGGAAGGGAAACATTGTCTGATTCAGGAAATATCGCGGGACGCTCGAACGCTCCCTGGATGGATGACTATGCGAAGGCGAAGACTACGCCGCATCATGGTGTCTTTCGCACATCGCAAGTGCGCGACCTGTTGCTCATCGAACTGAGCGGGGATTTTTTCTTCGTCACCGCAGTTGACTCGGATGGCGCTATCGGTCCAAAGCCGAACGACCGCGTCAAGGTCTCTGGGTACGAGGCGGGACGATTCGCAACGCGCGTTCCCTTAATGGAAATCCTCGCGTCGGGCGCAGTGCCTGTCGCCGCATTCGACGCACTCGCCGTCGAAATGGAACCCCTGGGCCGCGAGATCATACGCGGGGTCCGCGAGGAGTTGAGTTCTATCGGCCTCGCGAATGACTTTCCGCTCTCCGGAAGCACCGAAGATAACATCCCGACGACGGAAACGGGAATGGGCGTCGTGATCTTGGGTATCGCGAAGAAGGAGGATTTCCGTCCGGGTTCGTCGAAGGACCACGATGAAGTCTTCGTGGTCGGGACGCCAAAATGCGGACCTGAAGACATGGTTGCCCTCGCCGACCAGGATATCGCAGATTCAGCAAGCGTGTCGAGAATCCTGAGGGTGGGCGGCGTTCACGATATTCTTCCGGTCGGGTCTAAGGGCATACTGTACGAGGCGGGGGAACTTGCCCGAACCGCAGGATTGACATTCCACCGAAATGAGACCGTAAGCGTGCCTCTGAGCAAATCTGCCGGGCCCTCCACCTGCTTTCTTGTCTCTGCCGCCCCCGATATGAAGGCGGTTCTCGAGAGCGCGTCGCAACGGCCGGTGCATTCGATCGGGAGGCTTTCAGCGTGACCCAGCAGCCGAATCCGAATGAGCGGCTTCAGGTCGTCTTCGAAGACGTCACCTACCGATATCCCCGGGGCACGGACGATGTTCTCCGACGCGTTGAACTCGGCATCCGTGAGAACGAATTTGTCGCCATCGTCGGGCGGACAGGAGCAGGAAAGACGACGCTTCTCTCGATGGTCAACGGTTTGATCCCGCATTTCTTTGAAGGGGAGATCGCCGGAAGAGTCCTTTCCGCTGGGATCGACACGCAACGGTCGCCCGCGACGACGATGGCGCGCGTGGTTGGAATGGTGTTTCAGGATGCTGAAACGCAGATTCTTGCGAACACGGTCGAGAAGGACATTGCGTTTGGGCCCTCCAACCTTGGCCAGGATGCCGAGACGATGAAGCGGAACATTGCGGCGGCGCTCGAGCGAACTGATCTCTGCGGATATGAACGGCGATCCCCGTCGGGGCTTTCCGGAGGAGAAAAGCAGCGGGTTGCGATCGCCGGAGTGTTGGCGATGGAGCCCCCCATTCTGGTCCTCGACGAGCCGACGTCCGAACTCGATCCGGAGGCAAGCGCACACCTGTTCACCCTGTGCGATAGACTCTGCACTGAACAACGAATGACGCTCCTCCTCGCGAGCCACGAGGCAGAACGGCTTCTGGATCACGCGAAAAGGATCATCGTGATCGAGGAAGGAACGATCTGTTGGGATGGGGATCCGCGGTCCCTCTACTCAGACGTCGGCGCGTGTCATCACCGCGGCATCTCAGTTCCCGTCATTGCAGAGCTGATGTGGAACCTGCGCCAGCGGGGAATCCGGATCGACGATCCACTTCCATTGACTCTTGATGAGGCGGTTCCCGTCGTTGCCGGATTGTTCTCCGGTTCAAAGAAGAATAATGCATCGATCACCTCGAGCGCTCGGCGGCCGGCGCAGCGGCGTGTTCTCATTGACGTCCGCAGCCTGAGTCACCACTACAATGGCACACGCGATGCGCTCAATGGGGTAGACCTTCAGATCGCGCGGGGTGAATTCATCGCCTTGGTTGGCAAGAACGGTGCGGGGAAGACAACGCTCGCGAAACATTTCAACGGATTGCTCAAGCCGACGGCTGGCAAGGTGATCGTGAGCGGAAAAGACACGAATCGGTATTCCATTGGGACTCTGAGCAAGACGGTCGGTTATGTGTTCCAGAATCCCGATCATCAGATCTTCTGTCCCTCTGTTCGGGAGGAAGTCGAATTCGGACTTCGCACGATGGAAGGATTGACAGAATCGGAAATCGCATCGCGCACGGCCGAGGCATTGCGTGCGGTAGGACTCGAAGACCGATCGGCCCGCCATCCGTTCACACTGGGCAAGGGAGAACGTCAAAAGCTCGCGGTCGCGAGCGTGCTGGCGCGTGCGCCGGAGGTCCTGGTGATCGATGAGCCGACCACCGGCCTCGACAGGGAAGGTGGAAGGGCCATGATGGCCATGATCAGGAGGCTGCACCGGGACGGTCACACCATCATCGTGATCACACATGACATGCAACTGGCAGCAGACCATGCAGAACGAGTGATCGTGCTGGCGCATGGTTCGATTCTCGCAGACGGAACACCGGAAGAGATCTTCCTCCAGCCAGACCTGCTTCGTCGTGCGGGATTGACGATGCCTCCGGTGGCGGCGTTATCGCTCGCCTTGCACGCCAAGGGAATCGATCCTCGTTGCGTTGCGATGAACCGATTCGAGGAGTTCGTGTACGATCAGCACAATGCTGGAGCCGCGAATGCTCGTTGAGTACGTCCCATCCGAAACATTCCTGCACCGGCTGGATGTCCGCACGAAGCTGGTCTGGTTCTGTTCGTGCATCGCGGCGGTCTTCTTGTTCGATCATCCGATCTA
>JALONE010000105.1 GCA_025455125.1 Bacteroidota bacterium | reverse complement strand
GGCGACGGCAAGACCGTCGCGACCGCGGAGATTCAGAAGGCCATCGATTCGGCCGCGGCGCGCGGCGGCGTAGTGGTCTTTCCGAAAGGGATCTACGTCAGCGGAGCGCTCTTCCTGAAGTCGGGTGTTGAAATTTGAACGAAAACAGTGTATTGTTGAAACGGACTCCGTGGCATCCGCTGGTACGGGAGTTGGATATTAGGACACCGAGCTTGGAAACAGAACCGAATAGTTCACTATCCCATAATCAACACTCTGGAGGTTTACAATGGGTCAACAGCAGCTTCTTCTCATCATCCTCGGCGTTATCATCGTCGGTATCGCCATTGCGGTCGGTCTGAGCCTCTTCTCCGCTCAGAGCATCCAGGCAAACAAAGATGCCATGATCAACGACCTGAACAACATTGCGGCGCATGCCTATCAGTTCAAGATCCGTCCTTCCTCGATGGGCGGCGGCAGCGGCGCTTACACGGGCTACACGATCCCGGTGAAGATGGCCACGAACGAGAACGCGACCTACACCGCCACGGCTGGTGCCGCGAGCGTTGCGATCGTTGCGACCTCCGTTCAGAATTCCACGAACACCATCAACGTCACGGTTGATAGCGACGGTAAGCTGGGAAGCTGGCAGTACGCGGGTGACTTCCAGTAAGCCGTTCCGCAGCAGAACGGTAGTACCGATCATCTCCATCCCGGTCCTCGTCGGACCGGGATTTTTTTTGCCCATCCGCCGGGAACCCGCCGGCGTCCCCCCTCGTCTATACTCTCGATATGCCACCACGAGCAGAGCGGAATGCCTGTCCACAACCAATTCACAGGAGGTAGCACCATGAACCAATTCGACAAGTTGATGCTTCGGGTCGCCGCGATCATGCTCGTGCTTGGAGCGTTCGTGGCGACTTCGTTTGCGCAGTCGGCGGAGAAGCCCAAAAAGGAGAAGGCCAAAGGCTGGATCGGCGTCTCCATTCTCAGCATCGCAGAGGAATCGGATGAAGAAGACGCCACGGCACCCGAGGAAGGTGCTCGGGTCGAGAGCGTCGTCAAGAAGAGCCCGGCCGATTCTGCGGGGCTGAAGAAAGGGGATATTGTGATCAACTTCGGCAGCACCGCCATTGCAGAAGCCGAAGACCTCTCGAAAGCTGTGAGCGCAACGGCGCCTGGGACAAAGACGACGGTCACGGTCATGCGCAACGGCGAGAAGAAGACGCTCGGTATCGTTGTCGGCACAATGAAGCCGTCGATCATCAAGATCCGCAAGCCTGGATCGCTCGGAATGGCGATCCCGCCGGTCGCCCCCGAGCGGCACATGATGATACTTCGCGGCAATCGGGGAACGCTCGGGATGGAGGTGCGTGAGCTGGGCGAGCAACTGGCCGAGTACTTTGGCGCCCCCGACGGCGAAGGAGTTCTCGTGGAGAGCGTGAAGAAGGAAAGCCCTGCCGAGAAGGCCGGGTTCAAAGCAGGGGACGTCATTGTTCGTGCTGGAAAGAAATCGGTCGACGAAGTGAGCGACATTCACAAGGCTCTTCAGAAGCTGGAAGCCGGCGATAAGATCGATTTCGAGGTCATCCGAAAGGGAACGAAGAAGGTCTTGTCGGCGACCCTCCCGGAGGCCGACGAGGTGAGCGAGGATGTCTTCCATGTCGCGCCCCGCATGCGATGGTTCCACGGCGACGGAGGGTCGTTCGACGATGCCTTGCATCAGTTCAATATCACTATCCCGCGTCAGGATGAAAAGGAAATGCAATTCGAGGTTCAACGTCTGCAGAAAGACTTGCAGGAACGTAACTTCGACCTTCAGAAGATGCAGAAGCGCAAGATCCGTGTCTCGGTCGATGACGAAGTCTAGTCATTTGTGACCGACCATCGACGTCCGGCGTACGCAAGGAACCTGCGCCGGACGTTCTTGTTCCTCCCTTGCCTCTCTTGAAACCTTGCCGTACCTTTTTTCAGGAGAGCAAGGACGTGCCGAAGCCCCACACCCCCGATTACCGAAGAATCCTCGACCTGCTGACCGACCTCGTCCTTGTGATTGACAAGGATGGATACGTCATTGCGGCGAATGCGTCTGCCACAGCCGTCCTCGGCGTACAACCGCACGACCGTCCCTACCTCTTGCGGACACTCCTGCCGGCGAGCGAGCACGACCGATGCGACCTGCTGCTGCGGGAATGGACCGACCACCACCCGATCGAGACCCGATTCATCACAAAGGACGGCGCCGAACTTGACGTCTCGATTGAGGTCCAGCCCCTCGAACCCGGCTCGAACGAATTCCTTGTCGTTTTCGCGCGCGACATCACGAGCCAGAAACAGCGCGATCTCGACTTCCTCCGGTTTTCAAACGTCATTCATCACACCATCAATCCCATCCAGATCACGGATGCGGAGGGGATGATGGTCTATGTGAATCCGGCGTTTGAACGGATCACGGGGTACTCGAAAGAAGAACTCATCGGAAAGAATCCCCGCATCCTGAACAGCGGCAAGCACCCGGCGGAATTCTGGAGCGGTGTGTGGAAGCACATCGCCATGGGTCAGGTCTGGATGGGACGCATCGAGAACACGCGGAAGGATGGGACGCCATTCTACAGTGAGCTCGTCATTTCACCGATCGTCGACATGCAGGGACACGTCGCGGGATACCTGGGCGCGCATCGCGACATCACCGAGCAGAAGATGCTGGAGCAGCAACTCGTGCGTTCGCAGCGCATGGAGAGCATCGGAACCCTCGCGGCCGGCATCGCGCATGAAGTGGGAAACCCGTTGACCGCCATCTCCTCGCTTGTGCAGGTGATCCAGCGAACGAGCTCCGACCCGTTTGCGAAGGAGAAGCTCGAGCTCATCAACAGCCAGGTGAACCGGATCGCGCGCATCATCCGGGAACTCGTTGACTTTTCCCGCCCGTCGACGCACGTCACGAAGCAGACCGAGGTGAACCGCGTCGTCCGCGAGGCGTTGAACATCGTGCAGTACGGGAAGAAGGTCAAGGACATCACCTTCAATATCGCCTTGGCGGAGGACCTTCCCGACATCTCCGTTGTGCCGGATCAAGCTGTGCAGGTATTCATCAATATTCTGATGAACGCCGTCGACGCGCTCGAGGGGAAGAAGGGGGCGATCACGCTCGCAAGTGCATTGGACGAGCGGATGGTGACGGTGATCATTCGGGATACCGGACGCGGCATCGAACCGGCAGATCTCGAAAAGATCTTTGAGCCGTTCTACACAACGAAGGCGACGGGGCAGGGAACCGGCCTCGGTTTGTGGGTCAGTTACGGGATCATGAAAAGCTTTGGCGGCGATATTTTCGTCGAGAGCGATCCGGGCAAGGGAAGCACGTTCGCGATCAGTTTCCCCAGGAAGGACAGTTAGATGGTACAGCGACTTCTCGTTGTCGACGATGAGCAGATCATCCGCGAGTCTCTCTCGTTCATCCTGAAGAAAGAGGGATACAGCGTCGAGGACGCGCCGAACGGCCGCGATGCATTGACGCGGCACGAGGCGAATCCGTTCGACATCATCATCACGGATATTGAAATGCCGGAGATGAAGGGGGTCGAACTGCTCCGGCAGATCCGCCAGCGGACGCCGCAGGCGCTCGTCATCATCATCACCGCCTTCGCATCGGTAGAGACGGCCATCCAGGCGCTTCGCGAAGGGGCGTCGGACTACATCCTCAAGCCGATCAACTTTGATGACCTGCTCCACCGGGTGAAGAAGCTGCTTGAGTATCGTGCCCTGGCGACCGAGAACTCACTCCTTCGGCAAGAACTCCAGCGCACGTACGACTTCGACCAGATCATCGGGCAGAGTCAGTCGATGAAGCGGGTCTTCGATGTCATCCAACGGGTGGCGGCGAGTGAAGGGACCGTGCTGATCACGGGCAAGAGCGGGACGGGAAAGGAACTGGTTGCGCGCGCAATCCACTATAACAGCGGCCGGCGCGAGAAGCGATTTGTCCCCATCAATTGCGGCGCGATCGTCGATACATTGTTCGAAAGCGAGTTGTTCGGTCACAAGAAAGGGTCGTTCACCGGCGCGACGATGGACAAGGACGGATTGCTCCGTGTTGCGGACGGCGGAACGGTCTTTCTTGACGAGGTGAGCGAGATCCCGCTGCCGCTCCAGGTAAAGCTGCTGCGTGCGCTCGAGCAGCGGGAGATCACACCGGTGGGAATGACGGAACCCATCAACATCGATGTGCGGATCATCGCGGCGACGAACAAAGACCTTCGCAAGGAGATCGAGGAAGGCCGCTTCCGCGACGATCTGTTCTACCGGCTCAACGTAGTGGAGATCGGATTGCCGACGCTCAAAGAGCGACCGGACGACATCCCGGTGCTCGCGCAGCATTTCCTCGAGGCCTTCAAGAAGCAGATGAGCAAGCCCATTCAGGGATTCTCGAACGACGCAATGCGTGCGCTGCTGAACCACAATTGGAAGGGAGAAGTGCGCGAACTCGAGAACGTCGTCGAGCGGGCGGTCATCTTCTGCGACGACGACTTCGTGAAGAACGAGCACCTGCCTGAATACATCCGGCCCGCCGATGATGCGGGAGCAGCCTTCGTTCCCGCGGCGGGGAACTCCCTCAAAGATGCTGTGAAGCAGTTCGAACGCCAGTTCATTCTGCAAACGCTGGCCGCACATCAGCAAAACAAGGAGGTCACCGCAAGGATCCTCGGCGTCAGCCTTTCCTCTCTGTACCGTAAGATCGAGGAACTTCAGATACCGGCCAAGTAGTCTCGCCCCAGAAATCCTCGATTCTGTTCTAATTTGTAGGAAAGCATTTCTATCGGCTTTCCCAATTCCAGAAATCCCGCAGTTTCCTGCATCGCGTCCTCCACGTTTCTTCGAAGATTCCCGCTCCGGCGTTTTTCGCCTGCTGGCACATTCCTTGCACAATTTCGCCGGATGCCCGATCGTTCGAACTGCATCCGGGGAGCAAAACTATGAAACTCCGTTGGTGGTTGCTTGGCACCGTCGCCGTGGCGGTTGGCGGTGCGTACTTGTTGTCTCACGTATTGGGTGGCAAAGAGCCGATGCTTTCGTTCGAGAATGACGACGACCAGAAGAGCCTCGGCGAGTTTCCGCCAGTTGTGCCAAACTCGGCGTTCGAAGAGATCGATTTTCTTGCGTAACCGCAGTCCCGAACGCCTTCATGATTCAATCCGCACATGAAGTGACTCAGCCGCTTCCGCATACCATGGTGCGCCCAACCGGACGTCGCAAACGCGTCCTGGTGTTCAGTCCGGACGCCGACCTTGCCCGGTTCTTGATCCTCAATCTGGAGGACCGGTTCGAGATCGTGCGGGTACACACGCTTGCGGAATTCGAGCAGCACTTCGAAACACCGGCGCCCGATCTCGTG
>JALONE010000104.1 GCA_025455125.1 Bacteroidota bacterium | reverse complement strand
TTGTCTATAATATAGAACATTCTGGCCAAGAATTGGAGTCTGCGAAAGATGATCAACGCCGTGCTGTTCGACCTAGATGGGGTTTTGGTATCAACGGACGAATATCATTATCGATCATGGGTTCGCATTTCGCAGGAAGAGGGGTTTGATTTCTTCGATCATGCCTTCAACGACAAGTTCCGGGGCGTGGCACGAATGGAATGCGTGGAGATCATCACGAAGGCCTCTGGAAAGCCCTACACCGAGCAGCAGAAACAGGAACTTGCAGACCGAAAGAACGGGTATTTCGCTGAATCGCTGGCAACTGTGACCCAGGGAGATCTGCTCCCGGGTTCCTTAGCGATGCTGACGGAACTCCGCAATCGGAGAATCAAAACCGCGGTCGCATCCAACAGCCGCAATGCTGTTACGATCATCAAGCAAGTGCGGATCGAGGCGTTGCTCGATGCGATCGTGGACGGATATCAGATCGTCAACTCGAAGCCCGACCCTGAGGTGTTTCTCCTTGCCGCTAAGAGGGTGGGGGTAGCGCCCGAGCACTGTCTTGTGGTGGAAGATGCCGTTTCTGGGATTGAAGCCGCCAAGAGTGCCGGAATGAAGCATCTCGGCATCGGTGACCCCGCTCGCATCCCGAATGCGGGTTTGGTCGTGCCAGACCTCACGGCCATCTCCGTGGAAGCGCTTCTCGCCCTCTGAGCCGGTCCGCCTCCACGGATCCACGAGGGATTGTTAATTCTTCCCCCCCGCTCCGATTCTGCTTGACTTTCACCCGCCTCTTCAGTAACCTACTACACCCCAATTGTAACCGATTACATTCTCGGATTGCTTCCAACGTCCTTCCATGCCGTCAGCGAAGCGGAAAACGACCATCAGGGAAGTTGCGCGCCGTGCCGGCGTCTCCGTTGCCACGGTCTCGCGTGCGCTGAATAACAGCCCGCTCGTTGACCACGCAACGAGTGAGAAGGTTCTGACGGCAGCCAGACGCCTTCGATACGTCCCCAACGCCTCCGCCCGTAGCCTGAGCACACGACGCACAGAGACCATCGGATTGATCCTCCCCGACATGCACGGCGAATTCTTCTCCGAGATCATCCGCGGTGCGGACGCCGTGGCGCGCCGTCATCATTATCATCTGCTGGTTTCCAGCACGCACAGCAACCGTCAGGAACTCGAGACGACGCTCAGCACACTGCACGGACGAATTGACGGCCTCATCCTGATGTCCCCGCATCTCGAATCTGAAACGCTTCTGTATCATGCTCCGTCAGAACTGCCGATTGTGCTGATCGGGCCGGTCGAGGATGCGGGCGAGATCGACGCGATCCATGTCGATAACGAAGGCGGCGGGTTTCAGGTCGGCATGCACCTGCACGAACTGGGACATCGGCGAATCGCGGTCGTGAAGGGACCGAAGGGAAACGTTGATGCGGCGGAGCGTTACTTCGGATTCATGCGCGCCATGAAGCAAGTGGGTATCACACTCCCGATCGAACTGATGCTGGAGGGGGATTTCACCGGAGCGGGGGGATACCAGGCAGCGCTGAACCTGCTCGCGTTGGTTCCCCGCCCGACGGCGGTCTTCGCGCTGAACGACGACATGGCGATCGGCCTGCTCCGCTGCTTCCATGAAAAGGGTATCCGCGTTCCCGAGGATATCGCCGTCGCCGGCTTCGACGATGTGCAGATGTCGGCGGTCATCCGTCCGGCGTTGACGACCGTGCATGTTGACATTAGCGAACTCGGCGCGCTGGCGGCGAAACGCGTTCTCGCGCTGAGCATGAAGGAAAGCGCTCAGCAGAAACGGACGACCGTCGTATTGCCGTCGCGGCTGATCGTGCGGCAGTCGACCTCGCCGGCGACGAATCCGGTTCAACTTCAACGGGCATGATGTCTGTTCCATAATCGCTGTTGCTTCATCGTACACATTCCATTCACTCGGAGGTTCTCATGAATACATTCGTACGATTGACCCAGGCGGTCCTCCTCCTGGCGGTCGTCGCGACGGTCGCATTCGGGCAAACACCCATTATGCGCTCTAAAGCGTCGGCCAACTGGGAATTGGTTAGCAACTGGGAGCGGTCAACTGATGGCGGCTCCACGTGGGCGACGGCGACAGCCCAACCCGTGGCCGCAGACAGTGTCGTGATCCCCACGGGGCATACCATTCTCATCACGGGGAGTCCCCGGAACGTGAAGAGCCTGTATGTGAGTGCAGGAGCAACGTTGCGGGCGGACACGAATAGCGGGGCCGTACAACCGACAAGCACGATTAGGTACATCCGCGTGAATGGCGGCGTCGTCCATGTCGATGGCGTGTTCGGCAATGCCACAGACAGCCTGAATGTGCTCAGCCTTGAAGCTTATGGCAGTTTCACGATCACCGGTAGCGGCATCATCAAGGTGTGTCGGATCCGTCCGGGCTCGAGTCAATCGAATCTGACCGTGACCTTCGACGCCGATGTGGAGCTCACGTATATCGGAGGTTCGGGCACGGGTGGTTCTGCGCTCTACTCGTCAAATTCCAGCAACGACAATATTACGTTCACAGTCAACGCCGGAAGAACCCTGTCGGGTGTGGTCAATGCGAACTTTGCCACGGCGAGCAGCACAGGGAGCGATGGAGCCGCGAACACCGTCTTCAATGTTTACGGAACGATGAACATGCGAGGCGGGATACTGTCCCTTCGTGCCGCTGCCGGGAAGACAGCGGCGTTGAATGTTGCCTCGACAGGAGTCGTGAGCGTTGGGAAGGACTTCCTCCCGACGGGAACGACCGGTGTTCTGAGTTCAGTTGTTGTCGACGGACAGATGACCGTTGGCACCATGCCCGGACGCGGCAGCGACTTCACGAATCCAAATCAATACGTTTCCGGCGTGGGCACCTACGTCGTTCCGGCACAGTCCTGGATCAAAATCGGCGCACCTGACGGATTGAGTGCAAGCACCGGTCCATTGCGGACGAATGTTGTCACGCTCGATCCGGGTGCGAGGTATGAGTATGTCGGAACGGCTGCACAGACGACGCAGAATCTGCCGGCGACAGTCGCAGGCTTGACGATCAATAACCCGGCCGGCGTCACGTTGGCGCTCCCGGTGTCGATCGATTCTGCCCTCGTTCTCACAAGTGGCAAACTGGATGCATCAGCACATTTGCTGACGCTCGGACCGCTGGCAACGGCAACGCGGGGGTCTGGGTATGTGGACGGCACGCTTCGCAAGGAGGCGCTCTCGTCGGCATTCACGTTCCCCGTGGGAACGAATGCAGGCTACTCTCCGCTGGTCATAACACCAATTGCAGACACAGGAAACGTTGACGTGGTCGCAACGCTGGGAGTGATTCCGTTCGCTCCGCCGAACGTTGACGGCCTCGGCGTCTGGTGGCAGGTCAGTGCTCCGGATATCACTGCCGCAAATATCGGATTCATGTATCCTTCCGCCGTGGTTACGGGGAATGAGAACTCGTACACCGCGGCCCGTAATACGGGCGGACCGACGGCATGGACGCTCTACAAGACGCTCGCAGTCCCGGCAAGCGACAGCGCCGGTGTGAACAACGTCCCGCCCGACGGCGCGTGGACACTCGTTCCCCGGTTCGACGATCCGCAATCGCTGCAAGTCGCGAATGCGGGCGTCATGACGCTTGATGGAAGGCTGAATGAGCAGGTATGGCAGAATGCTCCGACGTTGCTGTTCAGCCTTGATGCACTGCTCAACAAACTCCCCGGTGATCAAACTCCTACCGGCGAGGTGGATGTCAAGAATCCATTCAATGATGCCGGGACGGACTATTTCGTGCCGACCACGACCATCAACCATGCGCGTGTCAAGTTCGTGCGCAAGGGGATGAAGCTGTATGTCGGCATCGAGTCGGACGACAAATCGATCTGTAAGTTCGACTGGGAAGGCGATGGCATGTTCCTGAAGGTCAAGAGCGCGGCGGGTCAGGACCGCGAGTACAAGCTGTACTGGCAGAACATCGACAGCGCCACAGTGAACACGATCCGGTATGAGGAACAGGTCGTGAGTTCCGGCGCCGGTGCGGGATATCTGCCGGCCGGCAGCACGGTCAATGACACGAACGACGTCGATCAGGGATACTCAGCTGAGCTCATGATCGATCTCGAAGCGCTCGGATACACGGCTCCGCTGTCGACCGTCGAAATGATGCTTGCCGTGTTCGACCCGAATGGCTTCCAGCATCCCATGAATTCGTGGGATCACACCATCGGTTCTTTCTATAAGTCGTGGTGGGGCAGTGAATGGGGCGGCGTGTATCGCACCCTCGAATTTACCCCCGAACCGTTCGACGATCCGGCCGCCCTCACCGTGAAGAATTCCGGCAAGATCACGCTCGATGGTCAGCTGAACGAAGCCGACTGGAACGGTGCGCCGACGCTGCTCTTTGGCCTTGGCACGCACTTGAAGAAGAGCGCCGGCGAGCAGACGGTGACTGGCGGTGTGGATGTGAAGAATCCGTTCAACGACGCCGGCTCGCTCTACTACGTGCCGACGGTCGACACTGCATTGGCGAAGGTGAAGTTCCTCCGCAAGGGAACGAACCTCTATATCGGCATCACCTCGGACGACAAATCCATCTGCAAGTTCGACTGGGAAGGCGATGGCATGTTCCTGAAGGTGAAGAGCGCCCTCGGCCAGGATCGTGAATACAAGCTGTACTGGCAGAACATCGACAGCGCGACTGCGAATACCATCCGCTATGAGGAGCAGGTCGTAGGTTCCGGCGCCGGTGCGGGCTATCTCCCGACCGGCAGCACGGTCAACGACACGACGAATGTCGATAACGGCTACTCCGCAGAGCTGATGATCGATCTCGCGGTGTTGGGCTACACGGCTCCATTGACCTCCGTACAGATGTCGCTCGCCGTGTTCGAACCGAACGGATTCCAGCACCCGATGAACTCCTGGGATCACACCATCGGCTCGTTCTACAAGTCGTGGTGGGGAAGCGAGTGGGGCGGACGGTATGGCACGCTCAACTTCACGGTCGAGCAGTTCGACGATCCCGACAGCCTGAAGCCGCAAGCGACAGCCATCGAAATGAATCTCGACGGCAAGCTGGATGAAGCGGATTGGGCCACGGCGCCGGCGTTGGTGTACGGGATGGGCTCGCATCTTGCCAAGCAGGCGGGCGAGTACACGGTCACCACGGGCGTTGATGTGAAGAATCCGTTCAACGATGCCGGCACGCTGTATTACGTCCCCCATACCGACAGCACGGTGACGCGGGTGAAGTTCCTGCAGAAGGGACTCAACCTCTACATCGGCATCGATTCGGACGACAAGTCGATCTGCAAGTTCGACTGGGAAGGGGACGGTATGTTCCTGAAGTTCCAAACCGCCGCCGGCCAGGAT
>JALONE010000103.1 GCA_025455125.1 Bacteroidota bacterium | reverse complement strand
ATCCACTCCCACACCAGAGGAGCGCGGAGGCGCGATGAAGAAACTCATCTTTGATGATTTTCAATCGTCGGGGAAGCAGTACCGGATAGAATTTGTCGATGACGGAGCCGAAGCAACTACGCCGAAACAAGAGCCGCAGGCGACCGTTCTCGAACCGAAGCGCGCAGAGATCCCGAAAAGCTACGAGTTTCAGGCGGAAGATTTTCTCGAAGGCGGAGAAACAGAATCCTCCAGCGAGCGAGGGGCGCGGTCGGAGTTCCGGAATGTGATGATGCGCGTCCTGACGGTCCTGAAGGACGTTCATTTCGCGCGGACAGTCTGTCTGTATTGGGTGAACAAGGAGAAGCAGCAGCTCGTTCTCGAAGCGCATAGTTCGGACAGCACGGTGTTCACGACCCACCGGCGCTGCGAGCTTGGGACCGATATCCTGAGTCAAGTCGCACGAACCAACAAACCCCAGCTTGTGAATTTTCTCGAACATGCGTCGCAGTCGGATGTGCTGCCGTACTATGATGGGACAGAATCGGTGCGGACGGCGGTTGCAGTGCCGGTGTTCTATGCGGGTGCGACAACGACGGCGGCCGGACCGGTTGCCGTGCTTTCGCTCGACTGCCCGGAAGCAGACGCGTACGGACCGGAGACGATGGCGCTTCTCGCGCGTTTCGCGAAGCTGATCTCATCGCTCATCCAAACGTACACGGACAAGTATGACATGCTTCTCGATTCCGAGGTCCTCCGGTCGTTGAGCAGGCTGCGGGAGCAATTCATCCTTGACTCGTCCGCGCACAACATCACGCGTTCCATCGCGGAAGAGGTCTCGCGGCTCGTGCCGTGGGATTACGTTTCCATTGTTGTCTATGACGATGCCCGCAAGGCCTGGTTCATCCAGCAGGTGTTGAACCGAATGAACGATTCGTATGTCCCCGTGCTGGGCGAGGTGGATGTCCATCGAAGTCTGGTCGGATCGGTGATTCAATCGAGCGTTCCCAAGGTCGTTGATCGGGTCGAATCGCTGACGATTCCGCGGTTCTATCCCGCAGAGCGCTGTGACACGAAGGGATCGCTTGCGATCGTGCCGCTGATCTCGCTGACCCGGTGTTATGGCGCCATCGTTGTCGAAAGCAAGGATACCAAGAGCTATGCAGACGCTGATGTCCGTTTGATCCAGCGATTGGCGGATTCGGGGTCCTGGGCGCTCGAAGTGCTGACCCTGAGCGAGACGCTGACGAACGTTGTTTCGCTCGATGAGGTGACGGGCGTGTCGACGCGGAAGCACTTCCTCGAGCGCCTGCATGAGGAGGCACAGCGCGCGACCGACTTCGGATTCGATATTGCCGTCGTGCTCGTGTCCGTGGACCGCATGGACGAGCATACACTGCGGCACGGAAAAGAAGCGATGGATGTCGTGCTCCAGAGCATCGGCCAGATGATCAAGGCCTCCATCCGGCACTATGACGTGGTCGGACGGTTTGACACAAACCGGTTTGGCGCAGTGCTTGTGCAGACGAACGCCAATGAAGCGACACTCTGGGCGGAGAAGGTCCGGAAGAACATCGCGAGCAACATCCTCAATATTGACAACAAGAGTTTCACGGTGACCGTGAGCATCGGTGTGGCGGGACCATCCGGGAACTTCACAGATGTCTCGCTGTTGGAGAATGCAGAGAAGGTTCTGAAGAAGGCGGTCGAGGCGGGGGGGAATCTGGTGAGGGTCTATTGAATTGTTGATTGTTGATTTGGGATTGTTGATTGAACTGAATACTGATTACTGACTGGAGTTTCTTATGGCAAAACAGACTGACTTTGCAGAAAAGGCCAAAAAGGCGGGCAAGGAAAAAGGGGTGATCTGCCCCAAGTGCGGCGGACCGAAGGTTGCGACGTTGTACGTCCAGTCCGTTCGTTCAGCGCACGGCTCGTACCGGTTCAACCGGCAGCGCGTCCAGCTGTGCAAGTGCAACGAGAAAGAGATCCTCGGATAATCCACAGACCGCCCGACGATCGTGACGCAAGGCAGATTCGTCTTCATCGTTCTGGACGGAGTCGGGATTGGTGCATTGCCCGATGCGGCAGAGTACGGTGACGCGGGGACGAATACGCTCGCGAACACCGCGCACGCCGTTGGGGGGATTCATCTTCCCAACCTCGAACGACTCGGCCTGGGGAATATCGTCCAGGCGGAGGGCCTTCGTCCTGTCGCGAATGCGGAGGGCTGTTTCGGCAGGATGGCGGAACGGTCGAATGGAAAAGACAGCACGACAGGTCACTGGGAGATCGCCGGCATTGTCACGCAACGGCCATTTCCGCTGTATCCCCACGGGTTTCCCAAGGACGTCCTAGACTCCTTCTTGCGCGTTACTGGCGAGAAGGGGTATTTGGGAAACAAACCCGCTTCCGGAACCGTCATTATCAATGAACTGGGGGACGAACACGTCCGCACGGGGTATCCGATCGTCTACACGTCGGGGGACAGCGTGTTTCAGATCGCGGCGCACGAATCGGTGATCCCGTTGGATCGTTTGTATGAGATCTGTCATCTCACCAGGGAGCAGGTCGTCGTCGGTGATCATGCGGTCGGACGGGTCATTGCGCGGCCGTTCGTCGGAACATCCGGTGCGTACACGCGGACATCGGGACGCAGGGATTACGCTGTTGAACCGCCGGGACGTACGGTGTTGGATGAGCTGAGTGCGGCGGGCATCGAGACGGTCGGGATCGGAAAGATCGACGACCTCTTCACCGGCCGAGGGTTGAAGCGAACGATCCACACGACGTCGAACGCGGAAGGGGCTCGGGCCGTGATCGCGTCGATGCGACAGATGCAGACAGGATTCATCATGGCAAACCTGGTCGACTTCGACATGCTGTTCGGCCATCGCCAGGATGCCGGAGGGTTTGCGAAGGCGCTGGAGGAATTTGATGTCATGCTCCCGCAGATCCTCGCAGAACTCAAGACGGGTGACGTTCTCCTCATGACCGCGGACCACGGGAACGATCCGACGGATGCGAGCACGGATCATTCGCGCGAATATGTCCCTCTGCTCTGTGTGCATCCCGGCGGACGGACGAACGTGTCCCTGGGAACACGGAACACCTTCGCGGATGCAGGAACAACGGTCGCGGAATTCTTTGGTCTCCGCGGCGACTCTCTCGCGGGCGAGAGCTTTCTCTCCCTTCTGCGCTGACGCGAGGGAAAACGGTTACGAACAAAGGACGTTCCATTGAAGATTAGCAAGCAATACACGAATCGCGAGAGCCAGTCGTTAGACAAGTACCTCCAGGAGATCGGGAAGGTCGAACTGCTCTCTCCGCAGGAAGAGATCGACCTCGCCCGTCGCATCAAGAAGGGGGATCAGAAGGCTCTTGAAAAACTGACAAAGGCGAACCTGCGTTTCGTGGTGAGTGTCGCGAAGCAGTACCAGAACCAAGGACTGTCGCTCGGTGACCTGATCAACGAAGGGAATCTGGGCCTCATCAAGGCTGCAAAGCGATTCGACGAAACGCGCGGTTTCAAGTTCATTTCCTACGCGGTGTGGTGGATCCGTCAATCCATCCTCCAGGCGCTTGCCGAGCAGTCGCGCATCGTCCGGCTGCCGCTCAATCGTGTCGGCGCGTTGAACAAGATCGGCAAGGCATTCAGCACGCTCGAGCAGGAGTACGAGCGTGAGCCGAGCGCCAGTGAGCTGGCGGAAGAGCTCGACATGTCGCTGTTCGAGGTCTCGGACACGCTGAAGATCTCGGGACGCCACCTCTCGATGGATGCGCCGTTCGCCCAGGGGGAGGACAACCGGTTGCTGGATGTCATTCAGGACAACCGTCAGCCGTCTCCCGACTCGACGCTCATGGAGGAATCGCTGCGCGAGGAAGTGCGCCGCGCGTTATCGACGCTGAGCGAGCGTGAAGCGCAGGTGATCAAGCTCTATTTCGGCCTCGAGCAGGAACACTCTCTCACGCTGGAAGAGATCGGCGAAAAATTCAATCTCACGCGCGAGCGGGTGCGCCAGATTAAGGAGAAGGCGATCCGCCGTTTGCGCCACGCATCCCGGAGCAAGGCGTTGCGTGCGTATCTCGGGTAGGAAGCGCTCGGCTCTTCCGCCATTCCCGATCATCACAAGGAGCTCCCCGGCCCTGCCTTGGCAGGGCTTTGCTATCGATATGCCAGCCGGAATTCTCGTCCGCGCGGCCTGTCTGGTCGCGATCATCGCCGGGGCAATTCTCGTTGAGGGATGCGGGACGGCGTCTCCGCGATTCGGCTCGGGCAAGCGATCCGCCGCCGAGCCGCCGCGTCAGACGGGGCCGCGATTCAGCTCGAAGGAAGCGGAGGAGGAATCGCGAGAAAACGACCGGAAGCCGGCGCCCCAGGAGATCGATGCGATCACGCAAGGGAAGCGAAGCTTCCGTGAGCAGAAGAATCCCGCCATTCCGCCGCTGGATGAAAGCAAGTTGATGCGTGCGATCTCGCGGTATATGGGCGTGCCGTATGTCCACGGCGGTGCGAGCGAGCGCGGAATGGATTGCTCCGGATACACAATGATCGTGTACCAACAAGGAGCCGCGGTCGCTTTGCCGCGAACGAGCGCGGGACAGGCGGAGATTGGCATTCCCGTTGCCGCGAACGATCTGAAGTTTGGCGACCTCCTCTTTTTCAACACGACCGGAACCAGCGCATCGCATGTCGGGATCTATCTCGGAGACAATCTGTTTGCGCACGCAAGTGTCACACTCGGTGTGACGATCTCCTCGCTGCAGAGCACGTACTACAAGAGCCGCTATGAATTCACCCGACGGGTGATCGGCGGTTCGTGATCAGGATACAGACGGAATCAAGGAGCACTCATGTCGATCATGCCGATCTATTTGTACGGGACCGATGTTCTTCGTGCAACGGCGAAGCCCGTCAAAGCCATGGACGACAGTCTGACCAAACTTGTTGTCGACATGTTCGAGACGATGCACAAGGCGAACGGAATCGGATTGGCGGCGACGCAGGTGGGCGATCTGAGGCGGGTGCTTGTTATTGACATTATGGATATTGAGGAACTCCCCGAAAAGCCGGAGGGAGAACTCACCGAAGTCGCCGAGTATGGCCACCTTACATCGCCGCATCTTCCACGCACGGTCGCGATGATCAACCCGGAGATCATCGAGGAGGAAGGAGCGTTCTCCATGGAAGAGGGATGTCTGAGCATTCCTGACGTTCGCGCGGACGTCAAGCGGGCGGAGAAGGTCCGCGTTCGCTTCCGCGACACGAGTTTTCAGGAACAGGAACTCGTGCTGGATGGCTTGCTGGCGCGGGTGTTCCTGCATGAGAACGATCATCTGAACGGCGTGTTGTTCACAGACCGCGTGAGCACCGCCAAGAAGGGGTTGCTCCGCGGCAGGTTGAAGAAGATCCAGAAC
>JALONE010000102.1 GCA_025455125.1 Bacteroidota bacterium | reverse complement strand
ATCTTGCTGATTAGTCCTCTTCGTCAGCAGTCCAAGGAAGAACGTGCCGAGCAGTCCGCCGTAGGTGAACGATGCGATCTTCAAGCCCAGCTCGACGACCGGATTCTTCGTGTCGGTGAACAACATTGCGCCGCCGATGAGGACGACGCCCCACACAAGCGTGAAGAACCGCGACCATCGCACCTCGCGCTCCCCCTCCGTCGCCTTCCCGCGCTTTGTGAGCTTGAAGAGATCCAGGAACGTCGAGGACGCGAGGGAACTGATCGAGGACGAGAGCGTCCCCATGGCGGAGGCAAGCACGCCCGCAACGACCAATCCGGCCAATCCGGTGGGGAGGTTCTCCACGATGAATTTCGGGAAGACCTCGTCCGAAGTGTTCAGGCCTAATTGCTGGAATGTCACGCCGCCGTAAAATGCATACAAGCACAATCCGAGCACAAGGAAGAACGCGAATTGGATGACGATGAATGTCGCATCGAGCATCAGCGCACGCTGACTGTCCCATCGCGACTTGCAGCCGAGCAACCGCTGGACGAGCAATTGGTCGGTCCCGTGCGACGCCATCGTGAGGAACGTCCCGCCAAGCAGTCCGCCGACGAGTGTGTAGGGGCTGGCGAGGAAGGACCAGAACGAATCGCCCCAATTCGGATTGATGATCTCAAACTTGTTCAAGCCGTTCGCCGTGGCGAACGCAACCACGTCGCTCCAGCCGTTCGGGAGCGTTTGCAGGATCAGCACCATCGAGGCGAGCGCACCGCCGAGATAGATGAACAGCTGAACGACATCCATCGCGACGACCGCCTTCAAGCCGCCGAGGTAGGTGTAGACGAGCGTGAATGTGCCGATCAGGAGAATGCTGGTCGGATAATCCAAACCGGTGATCAGATGCACCGGAATGGCGGTGGCGAACAGGCGCACACCGGAGGCGAGCACACGTGTGATGATGAAGACGGTGGACGTGAACTGCCGGAGGGGAAGCCCGAAGCGTTTGCCGAGAAAATCATACGCCGTTTCCAGGTCGCCGCGATAATACGCCGGGATGAAGATCACGCTGACCAGCAGCCGCCCGATGAAGTACCCGACGGCGAGCTGGAGGAAGTGCATGTTGCCCTTGAACGCGAGGCCGGGGATGCTGATGAAAGTGAGCGTGCTCGTTTCGCTTGCAACGATGGAGAAACCCACCGACCACCAGGACATTTCCTTCCCGCCGAGAAAATAGTCTTTGCTCGACCGTTGGCGGCCTGAGATGAGGGTCCCGGCGACGGTGACGCCGATGAGATACACGATGACGATGGCGTAATCAAGAGTTGCAAATCCCACGGCGATGGTCCCTCAGGTTCGTAGGTGGTGAAAGAAAAAATCCCTTTCTCTTCATGAATCCGAAGAGAGAAGGGACCTTCTCAGGGAGGCGGAGAACATCGCCGCCATTCACTTGACTGCTTTGGCGACCGTATCGTAGATCTGGAATGCGCGGTCGAGATGCGAGATCTTGATGAGAGAGAGAACTTTCTTCTGCACACCGGCAAGCTTCACGACGCCGCCATTCTCCCGCATCTTGCGTTCGGCGATGAGCAGGGCGCTCAACCCGCTGCTGTCGCAGAACTCAACAGCGGACATATCCACAACGAGTTCTTTCAGGGCGGGTTTGCAGATGAGCAAGAACTCTCCCTTCAATTCGGGCGACACGGTCGCGTCCAGTCGGCGTTCCTTGATCTTGAAGACTGTCGCGTTCCCATTCTTCTTTGTCTCAACGTGCATACCTGCCTCCGTTAGGAGCGTACGAACATTTCCAGACACCGCATCAATCCCTGATAGCGTGCCGGGGTGGAGCTGGATCCCCTGGATTGAAACTGGACGTTGTAGAACCGATCCCCCTGCTCTTTTGCAAAACTGATGCGCAATGGAGCGCTCGATGCCTTGCACAGGAACGCGCTGACGAGCATCAACTGCGTATTCAGGTCGAGCGCGAGATCGAACGTCGAAACATTCATGCGCCGCACGAGCCCGTTGCGCGGCGTGTACCAGCGTGTCACGTCGGCCGGGTCGTAGGTGACCGTCTTGAGACGCGGAACGGCCGAGACCGCGGAACGAAGATCTTGCCGAATGACGACCGTCAGACCGTCAGCGAACCGGTCGGATAAGAACCGGAGAAACGCGACCGATGAATCGGCATCGATAGGGGATTCCGGATACAACACGAGGGCGCGTCGTGCGCGTGCAAATGCCTCGGGAAAATCCGTTTGCCGGTCGCGTTCCTTGCGAAACCGAAACCGGGAGTAGGACAACCCCACCCGCCGGCGAAACCCGTTGAACACCCTTACTTCTTTCCCTTCGGACGATATCGCTCCTTCAGGGCTTCCAGCATCTGCGAAACGAAGCCCTCGTCGAAGAAGTAATATCGGAACTGAAGGCTGATCCGCGCGTAACTGTCGCTCGCGCCGCCGGCCTTCAGGCCATCATACCAATCATTGCCGGTGATGACATACTCGCCCATGACGGTCGCGGAGATGAATTCATTCATGAAAATGTCGAACCCTCCGCCGGCGATCATGTGAAGGTCGAAGCTCGAACCGACGAGATCCGTGACACCATCAAGTCCTTTGCCGTCAAAATAAGCGCGTCCGACGCCCGCCAACACGAAGGGATTGATGCTGCTGTTCGGCATCATGTCGAGGCTCAGATACGCGTTCCCCGAGAAGACGTTCGTGTTGAATTTCTCGCCGGTGATGCCGTTCGTGAACTGCATCTGGTCGAAGAGGAACGTCGACCGCAGGCCGAGGTATTCGGTCATCGAATAGCTCAGGCTGATGCCGCCACCGTACTTCATGTCGGTCTTCGAGTAGTCGCACTGAAGCAACGAGGCCGTCCCCGCAAGGCCGACGCCGAATTTTCCGCTTCGCATTTGGCCGAACCCCGCGACGGAAACGAGCAGTACGAGCGCAAAGACCAGACAATACCGCAGCATGCGCGTAGACATAGGGTTTCCTTCGATAGTGAATGGAGTGATTTTACAGCCTCCTCCCCGTAAGTAACCGCAAAAATTCCTCTTCTTCAAGTACCCGCACCCCCAATTCTCTCGCTTTCGTCAGTTTTGAGCCCGCTTCTGCCCCTGCGACGACAAAATCGGTATTCTTGCTGACGCTCGACGTTGTCTTTCCGCCGAGATCCTCGATGCGTTCTTTCGCCTCATCACGCGTCATGGAGGTAAGCGTTCCGGTGAGTACTACGGTCTTTCCGTTCAGGGGACCCGTCGTGTCTGCCCGCCGCTCTTCCTGCATTGTGACGCCCGCAGCCCGCAATCGGTTGACCAACGCGCGATTGTGCTCGTCCGCGAAGAACCGCTCGACGCTGTCGGCAATGCGCGGTCCGATACCGCTCACCTGTTCGAGCTCGGGCTTCCGTGCCTTCAGGAGGAGATCGATGGTCGGAAATTGACGCGCGAGAAGTTGAGCGACACCGGCCCCGACGTGGCGGATCCCGAGTGCAAACAACACACGCGAGAACGGCCGTTGCTTGCTCGCTTCGATCGCGTCGAGGAGATTCTGAACGCTCTTCTTTCCCCAGCGCTCCAGCCGCATCAGGGCTTCACGCTGTGCGTGAAGATCGTACGCATCCCCGATCGTATGCAGCAATCCCTGGTCGACGAATTGATCGATGGCGGCTTCGCCCAATCCCTCGATGTCCATCGCTGTGCGCGAGGCGAAGTGTTCGATCCGTCCGCGCACTTGAGCGGGACAATCGCTGTTCTCGCAATAGTGATTCGCTTCTCCCTCCGGACGGAAGAGGCGTGAGCCGCACTCGGGACATCGCGTTGCAAACCGAAAACGGCGTGCGGATGCCGGGCGCTTCTCCGCGACAACACCGCTCACCTTGGGAATGACATCGCCCCCTTTTTCGACGACAACGGTGTCGCCGATACGGATATCCAGGTCGGCGATGTAGTCTTCATTATGCAGTGTCGCCCGGGAGACTGTCGAACCGCCAACGAAGACCGGTTCTAGGCCGGCCACAGGAGTGACCGTTCCGGTTCGTCCAACCTGGAAGAGGATGTCGTTGAGTCGCGTGGTCGCGCTACGAGAGGCGAACTTGAACGCGACGGCCCATCGCGGACTTTTGGCGATGGCGCCGAGTTCCTGCTGGTGCGCCAGTGCATCGACCTTCACCACGATGCCGTCGATGTCGTACGGAAGCGAATCGCGCTTCGCCTCCCAGGCTCGCCAGTACTCGATAACGGAATCGATCGTCGGGCATATCTTCGTATGCTCGCTCACGGGAAATCCGAGGTCGCGGAGGATCTGGAGGTTCGCGTGGTGGCTGGAAAGCGTCACTCCATCCGCGCGCAGGTAGTATGCGCTGAATTGCAGCGGGCGGGTCGCGACGACTTGCGGATCCTGGAGTTTGAGCGTCCCGGCAGCCGTGTTGCGGGGATTGATGAGCAACCGCTCGCCGGCCGCTTCCCGTTCGGCATTGAGCCGTTCGAAGTCGTCGCGGCGCATGTAGACCTCTCCCCGCACTTCGATCGACCGGAATGCGTTCTTCACGGAGCGAAGCCGGAGCGGAATGGAGCGGATCGTCCTCAGGTTCGCGGTGATATCATCGCCGCGTGTTCCATCGCCGCGGGTCGCTCCGCGGACGAGCAGTCCATCCTCATACACGAGACTGATGGCGATCCCGTCGAATTTGAGCTCGGCAACATACCGATACGGCGCCGACAATCCTTCGCGCACGCGCCGGTCGAATTCCCGCACATCTTCCTCGTTGTATGTGTTGGCGAGGCTTAGCATCGGAACCGCATGCGTGACGGTCGGAAATTCCCTCGTTGGCTGGCCGCCGACACGCTGCGTCGGAGAGTCCGGGGTCACGAGGTGCGGATGGCGTGATTCGAGATCCTGCAGTTGGCGGAGGAGTTTGTCGTACTCCTCGTCGGTGATCGTGGGTTGAGCGAGGACGTAGTAGCGGTAATCATGTTCGAGGATGGAGTGCCGCAGTTCCTCGATCGTCTTCGCGGCGGATGCGCTCATGGGGCCGGTTGTTCGACAACGGGGGGGGTCTTCACGGTATTGTGTGTGATGGGAATGTTCCGGAGCACAGCACCACGCCGTCCAAGTGCGCCGAGGTCGGTTCCGTTCAGTCGGAACGTTGCGCCGCCGGCATTTCCCATCGTCAGAAGAAACCGTTCCTTTGCCATCCAGCGGCGTGTCCGGTTCGGCGCGAAGAGGAACTCCTGCGCCGCTTCCGTGTCCGCGACGAGACTGACCCAGACCGAATCGGTCGTGAAGATCTCCAAACGCAGACTGTCGACGATCGCGGGTGGCACGAAGGGTGCGGGGATCGGGCGCTGTCGGAGCGCGGCCGCTTCGTTCTCACGAATGACTCGGTCGAACGAGACCTCAGGCGTTGTCATCGGTTCGCTTC
>JALONE010000101.1 GCA_025455125.1 Bacteroidota bacterium | reverse complement strand
CCGGTGTGGCAACCAAGCCCCAGCCAAATGCCGATCCATACACGGTCGGATCGAACAGCATCTCGCCCCGGAGGGCACTCGAAACACCGGTAGCGACCAATGCGGCGCGAGCCGACCAGACGATAAGAATCCGGAGTCCGAGTCGCATCCACGAATGGCGAACTCGTCCGATGATGGGCCAAAGCATGACCAACAGAAGCACAACGCTCGCGGCGGCGAGCAGGCGTATTCGATCGCGCCACTGGTCTTCTATCTCCTCCTGGAGAGAATCTCGCGTCGACAACGGCAGAAGAAGAGCAATGGAGCGCTCGGACCGTTCCGCGGCGAGCGGAATACGTTCATACCCATTCACAGCGGGATCCGGCGTCTCATCGTTGACCAGCACGACAGGTCGCGCGCCGAGCATTTCCGACAGATCGTCGACGAAGTTCCTTCTCTGGAAGTACTTATTGTTCAGCGGGAGTTCCGAAGCGAGCGGGCTGCTGAGGAAGAGAGAACCATCAGTGCTCGCAACCGTCACGTACGTCCAAAATCCGTTCTTGGAGAAGGCAACTTCGGCGCCCTGGCGCGGAAGCTGTTCAGATGATCCGATTGCTCGAACACTTGGTCCCGCCCATGCCTCGATGGTCCCTGAAGTGCCCACATGCTCGAGCGTGTAGCCAGTTCGGCGGTTTTCGCCCGCGAGCAATCCAAAGACATCGGCAGCATCTGTTCCGTCTCGTACCGCTTGCGCGATCCGATTCGCCTCGGCTCGCAACACGCCAACCAGCTGTTCGAATACGGTCTGGACAACCTTCCGCCGTTCCTCGCCTCGCTGGGCGACGACCGAACCCGGGCTCTCCACGAGGGCATTCGTCTGACGCTCCGCATCCAGTGCCGCGATCCCCGCGAGAAGAATACACGAGGCTAGCGCCGCACTCGAGATGAGAGAACGAAGGGACATCCTGGTGAAGGATCGGAAGGGATCAATAGACATTGAAGTGCGAGATCGTCATTCGCTCTGCGTGGCGTTGCAACGCGACGAAGAGTTGCGCGGATCGCCGCATACCCCGTTCAATCCAGATGAGCCGTCCCGTTGCGAACGGACGGTCGGATTGGTGGTCGATCTTCGTGAAGGAAAATGAGACGATCTTATGTACGCGAAAGAACCCGGCAAGGATCGAGCGGGCCTGACTTCCCGAAACCCGTCCCGGGTCATCACCGAGGACTCTCAAGGTCACGGTGGCTCCAAACAGGTCTTCCTGCGATGCGATCGATCCCTCAGCGATTCCTCGTTCAATGAGCGCGAACTCATCCACACGGATCGTGTCGACCAGTTGAGTGACGCGGATGTACTCCGGCGATAGGGAGGCGGGCCTCGCATGGACAGATATGATCAGCGCAAGGAGTGGAATCAGACGCATGACTATTAAAGTATCAGGAAACGAAGTGAAAATCAACGAACGAGCGGCGGCTCCGGATACTGCTGTTCCGGAATCCGCCGCTTCGGGGAGCAACGTGGACCGCGGCCCTATTGCGGACGTCGCGAGAGTGGATTGCGTTTGGATACGTTCTTGCCCTTTGCGAGCGAAAGCTCGGGATTCTTTTCCGCCGTCTGATATGCCCAATCGAAGACCACCCCTCCTGCACCAACCTGCTTCACGCGGACCTTGGCATAATGATCGTCCCAAGTCCAAATCACATACGTGTGGCCAACGATCGCTTCCGCTGTTCCGCTTGGTGCCCAGCCCACGAGCGGTGCCGAGGATATTTCGTCAAGGGATGCCGTATATCCCATATCCTGGATGTCTGTATCGCTCCAGACGCTGAGTTGGTAGATCCCTGAAATGTTCTCGAAGAACACGTCCGTATATTCATCATCATACTGCCCACGCGAGTAGGTCGAAAAATCATAACCGGCGAGCGACGGTGTCACAAATCGATCAGTGATCGTGACGTCGTAGCCTTCGGGCCGAGGCGTGTCGTAAACCACATCCTTGCTCAATTCGCTCTCGTTTCCATCCCGATCATACGCGCTGACGGCATAGTAGTAGGTGACACCATTCACGCCACCTTCATCGACGTATACCGTTTGCGTGGTTCTGCCGATCAGTTCGTATTGCCCGTCGTATGATCCACTGACCCACACCTTGTATCCGGCGATGTCTCGCGCCTGACTTGGATACCAGGAGATTTCAACGGCCCCGTCGAGAGAGATCGTCCGAATGCCCTGAGGGGGAAATGGCGCTTCGGTATCGACATCTGCCTCGTTGACGCAGCCAGCGAACAGCAGCGCGACAGAAACAAACAGTGCAACGGTTTTCATTTTAAACTCCGGACTTGTGATTGAACCTCCCGTCCAGTGCCTGCAAGCAGCATGCCGCCTGGTCATGCTGATTTCCGAACACAAACGAAGGGCTTCGCATCTGGTTGTGCACTTTCGTGGACAGCTTCCCGCCTGCCGCTATGCATTCAGTCGTATCTTGCCGTTGTTGATGATGCCCATCGCCTTGCCCACGAGCACACGTCCATGGAAAGGTGAGTTCTTTGACTTCGAACGCAGGGCTGCGATGTCAACGGACCATCGAACATCGGGACGGAATAAGGTCATATTCGCCGTCGCCCCCTCTTCGATCCGAATCGCGGGGAGACCGACGATCCTGCGAGGATTCGCCGACAACTTCTCGATCAATTGCATCAGCGTTAGAAATCCCGGCTCGACCAGTTCGACCATCGCCAATCCCAGCGCGGTCTCGAGTCCGACGATCCCGAACGGAGCAGCCGTGTATTCGACTTCCTTCTCGTCGATCGTATGTGGCGCGTGGTCCGTCGCGATGACGTCGATCGTTCCGTCGCGCAGCGCTTCCTTCATCGCCTGCACATCATCTATTGTTCGAAGCGGCGGATTCATCTTCGTGTTCGTGTCATACGTCGTGACAGCTTCGTCCGTCAGGGTGAAATGGTGCGGTGTCACTTCGCAGGTGACGGAAAGCTCCTCCTTCTTCGCATTGCGGACGATATCGACCGATGCGCGCGTGCTGATATGCGCCACGTGGTAGCGGGCCTTCGGCGCATAACGGAGCAACATGATGTCCCGTGCGATCATCATTTCCTCCGCGACCGGCGCGATGCCCGGGAGTCCGAGCAGGGTCGACGTTCGTCCCTCGTGCATGCATCCCCCTTTTGTCATGGTGGGCTCTTCCGCATGCTGGATGACCGGCTTGCCGAACATCGCGGAATATTCCAGCGCGCTCCGCATCATCCCGGCGTTCGCCACAGGCGCTCCGTCGTCAGAGAACCCCACGGCCCCTGCCGCAGCCAATTCGGCCATCGGGGCGAGTTCCTCTCCTTTTCGGCCCTTCGTGACTGCGCCAATCGGAAAGACGTCGACAAGTCCGTCGAGCGCACGCTTTCCTTCTTCGTGCACATAGCGCGCGACCGATTCGTCATCGATCGCCGGATTCGTGTTCGGCATGCAGCACACCGCCGTGAATCCCCCTTCTGCAGCGGAGGTGCATCCGGTGGCGATCGTTTCCTTGTGTTCAAACCCGGGCTCCCGCAAATGCACATGCATATCGATGAATCCCGGCGATGCGATAGCCCCCTTCATGTCCACGATTTGCGCATCGCTCTGCGCGCGAATCGCCGATCCGATCTTCGCGATGACACCGTCGACGATCTGGATATCGATCACCTCATCCCGCTGCGTTGCGGGATCGATCAGGCGGGCGGACTTGAGTACGACATTCATGCGTTCTTCCCTTCTTCGATCCTAGTTGGATGACCCAAGCAGATAGAGGACTGCCATTCGAACAGCGACGCCGTTCGTCACCTGTTCCAGAATGACCGAGTGCTCGCCATCGGCGAGATCGGCGGATATTTCCACGTCGCGGTTGATCGGTCCCGGATGCATGATCGTGATCGGCTTGGGAGCACGATCCACTCGTTCCTTGGTGACGCCGAAGAACCGATGATATTCGCGCAGCGACGGAAAGAGGCCGCTATGCTGCCGTTCGAGCTGGATGCGGAGGACATTCAGGGCATCCACGCTCGGGATGACGTCTTCCAGCCGATGATAGACCCGAACACCGAGGTCTTCGATGCGTGCGGGCATCAAGGTAGACGGTCCGCACACCGAGACGTCCGCACCCATGGTGCGGAGGCCATGGATGTTCGACCGGGCGACACGACTGTGCAGGATGTCGCCGACGATGCACACGTGCATGCCCTCGAGCGAACCGTGCCTCTCCCGGAGCGTCATCATATCCAGAAGTCCTTGCGTGGGATGTTCGTGGAGTCCGTCGCCGGCATTGATGACATTCGCACGAACCACGCGGCTCAGGAAATGCGGCGCTCCCGCTGATTCGTGGCGGATGACGACCATGTCGATCTTCATCGCTTCGATGTTGCGTGCCGTGTCCTTGAGCGTCTCACCTTTGCTCACGCTGCTCCCCGACGCCGCAAAGTTCACCACGTCGGCAGAAAGCCGGCGTTCCGCCAATTCGAAGGAGATGCGTGTTCGCGTCGAGCTCTCGAAGAAGAGATTGACGATCGTCTTTCCTTGCAGGGGTGGAACCTTCTTGATCGGGCGTTCGAGCACTTCCCGGAACGAACGCGCCGTATCGAGGATCAGTGTCAGATCCTCCTTGCTCACTCCCTCCAATCCCAGTAGATGCCGACTCTCCAAGGCCATAGTGCCTCTCCTATGCATTTCCATGTTCGACGAGATAGATCCCATCCTCACCGTCCGATTCGCTCATCAACACCCGGACTTCCTGACGTGAAGAAGTTGGGACATTCTTTCCCACGATGTCCGCTTTGATCGGCAGTTCACGATGACCACGGTCGACGAGGACCAGCAACTCGATGCGCGCGGGCCGGCCGATGTCCATCAGCGCATTTAGCGCGGACCGGATCGTGCGTCCGGTGAAGAGGACATCATCCACAAGGACGACCGTCTTGCCCGAGATGTCGAAGAGGATCTCTGTGCTTTTCAACTCCGGTTGATCTAGGCGGCCCCGGAGATCATCGCGGTACAAGGTGATGTCGAGAATGCCGACGGGTATGTCGATCTCCTCGATCTCCCGGATCTTCTGTGCGATGCGATGTGCGAGATGTTCTCCTCTCGTCCGGATCCCGACAATGGCCAGCGAGCGGACATCCCTGTTCTTCTCCACGACCTCGTGGGCCAGCCGGTTGACCGTCCGCTTCAATCCATCCGCATCCACAAGCTTTGTTTGTGTCATGCTTCCTCCAAAACGAAAAAAGCCTCCGATCCACTTGGGAAAGGAGGCCTCTGAACAACACGATTCAAAGGGCCGGCATGTTCCTTTCCCATCTCACAGGATCGGGATTAAAGGACCGCTCCAAAGAACTCAACAGTGATTCGAAGATAGCGAGAAGTCGCGACGGACGCAACAGGGCCGCTACCGAGCGCGGATGAGATACAGCGCTG
>JALONE010000100.1 GCA_025455125.1 Bacteroidota bacterium | reverse complement strand
GACCAGGGACCGATGCTGCTGATGGCGGAGAATTTCCGTTCAGACTTCATCTGGCGCGTGCTCCGCAATGATCCCGTCGTCCGTCGGGGACTCGAGCGGGCGGGGTTTCGGGGAGGATGGATGAGTGAGGCAAATTCGAAACTTGACGAATGAGTATTTGTGATCATTCAACACAATGAGAAGCTGGTCCGGCAGACCGTTTCATTGAACGGCATGTGGTCGATCGCGGGGAGCGGTTCTCCACAGGAAGTGCCGACCGCGCATGCTGTTCCCATCCCGGTTCCGTCGGTCGTGGATTGCACGCTCAAGCCGTACGACTGGCGGGCGCATTCCTACCATCATCACACGCGTGCGTTCACGCTCAACGGTGTTCCCGCGTCCCGGCTATGCATCCTTGAGATCCAGCAAGCGATGTTCGGCACAACGGTCCTTCTGAACGGTGCTGAGGTTGGGAGTTCGTATCACTGCTACACATCACACAGACATGTGCTGAACGACGCGCTGGCCGCATCCGGGGAGAATGCGTTGAGGGTCGTGATCGGTGACCGCGAAACGCTCCCGCCGGAACGACCGGTCGGCCGCGATCAGGAACGGAGCGAGTTCATTCCCGGGATTTGGGGGGATGTCAACCTGATCCTGTGCGGAAATCCTTTCATCGAAACCGTCCAGGTGATTCCGAACCTTCGGGACGAGGTCGCGGAATTCCGGGTCTTCCTCCGGAACCACTCGTCTGCGGCGGTGCACTGCGATCTGACGACGGTTGTCGATGCGCACAGCGAAGGAGGACCGGCCGCCTCCGGTCACGCATCTGGTGTCATCGTTCCCGCACATGGCGAGGCCATTGCGGCGGTCATGCACCGGATCAAGCACCCGCATGCCTGGAGTCCGTCCGATCCGTTCCTGTACGGTGCACGCGTCCGAGTTTCGGTCGCGGGAGAGGCGCGCGATGAGTGGTCGGGGCGCTTCGGAATGCGGGAATTTGAGATCCGCGGGAAGCAGTTCTTCCTGAACGGGAAGCCGATCGCCCTCCGCGGCGGGAACATCGCATTCCACCGGTTTCTCGGGGATGACCAGCGGCAGTTGCTTCCGTGGGACATGCCATGGGTCAAGCGGGCGTTCGTCGAAATTCCCAAGGCTCATTATTTCAACTTCTTCCGCTTTCATCTGGGTCACGCCTACAACCGCTGGTACGATCTGGCGGACGAACATGGAATGCTGCTGCAGGACGAATGGCCCTTCTGGAATGCGACCGGTTCGAACGCCGCCATTCGGGAGGAATTTCGCCGGTGGATCCTCGACAATGCCAATCACCCCAGCATCGTGATCTGGGATCCGTTGAACGAATCGACGGATGATTCGGTCGTCTACGACATCATTCCCGAGATGAAGCGGCTCGATCCCACCCGGCCGTGGGAGTCGGTCGACTTCCATGAGCAGCACCCGTACATCTACTCGCTTGGGATGACGCGCAATCTCCGCACCGTCGGATATACGAACGCTTTGACAGCGCTGGAGCGGTCAGCCGAGCCGGTCGTTGTGAACGAGTTTCTCTGGTGGTGGTTCGACGCGGAATGGAATTCCACCGTGCTGATGAAGGATGTGGTGGAACGCTGGCTTGGACGTTCGCACACAAAACAGCAGATCATCGAGCATCAGCGCTATCTTGCCGAGGAACTCGTCGGTCTCTTCCGCCGCATGGGTTGCGCCGCCATTCAGCCGTTCGTGTATATCAGCAATAACAAAGGACCAACGGCGAATTGGTTCGAAGGGCCGATCGCGAACTTGAAGCCGAAACCCCTCCTTGAGGAACTGAAGAATGCCTACGCGCCGTTTGGGATCAGCATCGATCTTGCGGACAGGCATTTCATGGCTGGCGACAATGTCCCGGTCGATCTTCACCTCTTCAACGA
This sequence comes from Bacteroidota bacterium, assembly GCA_025455125.1. GTDB lineage: Bacteria > Bacteroidota > Ignavibacteria > UBA10030 > UBA10030 > JAKAJH01. Next base: position 3,561 of record JALONE010000100.1, on the reverse strand, counting down.
CACTGAACGCCCTGCGACAGGAACGATCACCATCGGTGTGTACCGGCAAGATGAACTCATGCACGAAGCGGCAGGATTCGAGCTCGACCTCAAAGAACACTCGCATGCCGTCAAGTCGGTGGATGTCCGGATGCCTGTGCAGCCCGGGGAATACCGCTTGAGCGCGCAGCTTCGGGAGAAGGGAAAGCAGAACGAGGTCCTCAGCCGGCGGATTCTTCATGTCTTCCCGCGTGCAGCAGTGCGTCGGACGGATGCGCGGCCGCTCATCGTGCTTGATCCACTCGGAGAGGTCGCAACGTCCCTCGGCGTGAACGCCGTTTCATTCGCAGCATTTGAAAACCATCGCCTTCAGCCGGACCAACTGCTCTTTGTGAATACATTCGGCCTGCAATGCGATTCCTATCGTGATCGGCTCGATGAAGTGACGGCGTTCGTGCAGGGCGGCGGTGTCTTGGTCATTCAGGAGCCGGAATTTCGCACTGTCGAGCCGAGAGTCCTCCGTGTCACCCATCGGCTCACGCTCACGATCGAGCGGCGTCATGATGTGGATAAAGGCGGCTACGATTCGTACGTATTCCCGGAAGATGCGGTCCACGCGCTCTGGCATGACCTGCGTCCCGAACATCTTCGCTGGTTCAACGGCGCTCCCGGGGGCGAACTCGTTTCGGAGCACACGATCGCTGCCACGATGCAGGCGGAAACGCTCGCATCGTGCGGGCTTGGCCTTCGCACTCCCGCGGTGTTCCGCGTCCAACATGGGAAGGGAACAGTGGTCGTCTCCCGCATTCAAATCCGCGGACGGCTTTCTGTGGAAGTCCATTCCACCGATCGATACGCGCGCCGGTTTGACCCTGTCGCCGTTCGCTATCTTCTGAATCTGACCGCCTTATGAACCGATCGCTCCTCGTGTGGGTCATCGTCGTTGTCGCCCTGACCACGACCGGATGTCAGCGTGAATCCGCTGACGCGACGGTCGTAAAGTTCTGGGGGATGGGGAATGAGGGGGAGATGGTGCGGACACTCATCCCCGAGTTTGAGCGGACGCATCCCGGCATCCGCATCACCGTTCAGCAGATCCCCTGGACCGCGGCGCACGAAAAATTGTTGACTGCCTTCGCGGGAGAATCGACCCCCGATATTGCCCAGCTCGGCAACACATGGCTTCCGGAATTCACCACGCTGGGCGCCTTGGAGCCGCTCGATGAACGTGTCCACCTCTCCGCGACCATCCAACGTGAGGACTATTTTGACGGCGTTCTGCGGACCAACGTGATCGACTCGGTGTTGTACGGAATTCCCTGGTATGTCGACACGCGTTTGCTGTATTACCGTCGTGATCTCCTGCAGAAGGCCGGATTCCCGGAACCGCCGGCGACATGGGACGAGATGCTCAGGCTGTGTGAGACGATGAAGCGCCAGGCGGCGTCGGACGGGATGCAGCGCTATCCGATGTTCCTGCCGACGAATGAATGGGTCCCGGCGATCCTTCTCGGCATGCAGGCGGGTGGGGAATTCCTGGTGGATCGGAATACGAGGGCGAATTTCAGCGGTCCGCGATTTCGCCGGGCGATGGAATTGCTCGCATCGTTCTATCGCAAGGATTATTCGCCGATCGGGCAATCGCTCATCACGAATATGTACGATTCCTTCTCGGATGGATTGATCACAATGTATATCACCGGCCCATGGAACATCGGCGAGTTCACGCGGCGCGTTCCTGCGCATCTGAGCGAAGCCTGGATGACGGCGCCGGTCCCCAGTCTTGACACTGTGAGGCCCGGGATCTCCCTTCCGCTCGGGACGAGTCTCGTGCTGTTTCGACAGTCGAAGCAGAAGGATGCGGCCTGGCAGTTCATGGAGTTTCTCGCCTCGCGAGAACAGTCGATCGCATTCCATCGCATTACGGGGAACCTCCCGCCGAGGAAATCCGCGTGGGAAGATTCTTCCTTGCGGAGGAATCCGCATATTCAGGCGTTCCATAAGCAGCTGCTTCGGCTTGAGCCCCTGCCGCAGGTACCGGAGTGGGAACAGATCGTCATCAAGTTGCAGGCATACGTGGAATTCGTCGCGTCGAACGCGATGAGCGTCGAAGAGGCGACACGCCGACTCGACAGAGACGTCGACCGCATGCTGGAAAAGCGGCGGTGGCTGCTGGAGCAGGGAGGCACACGATGAGGCCGGCCCCGGGGCATCGCCGATCTCAAACGGCGGCCGCATGGCTCTTCCTCGCCCCTGCGCTGACGGCGATCGGCATCTTTTTTGTGATCCCGGTCCTTGGCGCGCTCGTTCTCAGTTTCACCGACTTCGATATCTATGCGCTGGCCGATCTGGGCATGGTGCGATTCGTCGGGATGGAGAACTATCTTCGCATCCTGGACACACCGCTGTTCTGGACCGCGCTGAAGAACACGTTCTACTTCGTCCTGGTCGGCGGTCCTTTGTCGGTCGCCGTTTCCCTGGGTACCGCGCTCATGCTCAACTCAAAGCTCGCGCGGTTTAAGACCCTCTTCCGCACGATCTATTTTCTGCCCGTCGTCACCAGTCTTGTCGCCGTCGCGGTCGTCTGGCGCTATCTCTATCACCCGGCGGATGGTTTGCTGAATCACCTTCTTTCGTGGTTCGGCATCGGCATGATCGACTGGCTCGGTGATCCGACGTACGCGATGCCGGCCATCATTCTGATGGCGGTCTGGAAGAACTTCGGCTATAACATGCTCATCTTCATCGCCGGTCTGCAGAACATCCCCGACGACCTGTATGAGGCGGCGCACCTGGACGGTGCCGGGTGGTGGAGACAATTCGTCGATATCACATTGCCCATGCTCGCGCCGACGACGGTGTTCGTCGTCATGATCACCGTCATCGGATACTTCCAGTTGTTCGCGGAGCCGTACGTGATGACGCAGGGCGGGCCGCTATATGCCACGACGAGCGTGGTGTTGCTGATGTACGAGCAGGGCTTCCGGTGGTGGAACATGGGACATGCCGCGGCGATCGCCTTCATCCTCTTCGCGATCATTCTCATCTTCACGCTCGCGCAGATCGCGCTCCAGCGGAGGACCGGACAATGAGGATCCGCACGTCGCACATCGTGATGAATGTTGCTCTTGCGGTCATCGCGATCGCAACGTTGACTCCCGCGCTCTGGATGGTGTCGGCTTCGTTCATGGCGCCCGGAGAGGCGAGCGGTTCACCGCCTCCGCTGATTCCACGGACGCCGACATTGGAGCATTATGTCGCCCTGGGAGAACGACTCCACATGGGGCGCTATTTCCTAAATAGTCTGATCATCGCTTCCGTCGTGACCCTTGTGTCGCTGTTCATCAACTCGATGGCGGGATTCGCCTTTGCGAAGTATGCGTTTCGGGGGCGTGAGCGGCTCTTCCGCGTGTTGCTCAGCGCGATGGTTATCCCGGCCCAGGTGACGATGTTGCCCCTCTTTCTCATGCTGAAGACCATGGGGTTCGTCAATACATATGCGGGGGCGGTCATCCCCGGACTCGCGAGCATCTTCGGCATCTTCCTCATCCGGCAGTTCGTTCGCTCCATTCCGGACAGCTT
>JALONE010000099.1 GCA_025455125.1 Bacteroidota bacterium | reverse complement strand
GTCCCGCGTCAAAAACCGCCAATCACCTCGAGGCAAGCCCAGCGGCGTCAGTCCGGCAAACGCAACACGGTCGAGCTGCTTGACGTCATAACCGAGCGCCTCGAAGATCCGTCGCACTTCGCGGTTCCGTCCTTCGGCCAATGTCACCAACACCTTCGTCCGCTTTGATCCCTGAATGATGTCGGCTTCCTTCGGCTTCGCCACTCCGTCGTCCAGCTTCACCCCGGCACGCAGACGCTTCAGATCCTTCTCTTCCATCTGGCGTTCGAGCGTCACGCGATACATCCGTTCGATCTCTCCCGAGGGATGCGCCAACGCATGCGCGAGATCGCCGTCGTTCGTGAAGAGCAACACCCCGGTCGTATTCCGGTCCAAGCGTCCGACGGGATAGATGCGCTGGTGGATCGAGACGTATTTCATCACCGTGTCTCTCCCCCGTTCATCGCTCAACGTCGTGATCGCATCCTTCGGCTTGTTCAACAGGATGTAGAGATGACGTTCCTCCGCGTTGACGATCTTTCCGTTGACCGTCACGCGGTCTTTGTACGGATTGACCTGAACGCCGAGTTCATCGACCACTTTCCCATTCACCCGCACAACGCCGCTGCGGATGAGATCGTCGTTCTTCCTGCGCGATCCCACACCGGCCATGGCGAGGAATCGGTTCAGGCGAACAGCTTGCGGATGAACCCTTGGATCTTTTCTTTCCATGTCTTCCATCGGGGCCGCGGTGCGGTCGTCCCGCCTGCTTCTTCCGGCATTGAGTCTTCACCATCTGCCGGTGGTTCCTGTCCGATCATCTCGCCCGGTGATGGCGCTTCCATTTCGGGTATGTTCGGAGCGTCTGAGATCGCCTCCGCCGCCGGTGCCGTGATGACGCGCTGCTCCGGCTTCGACTCAGCAGTGATCGCGGTGGAATCTTCCGCGACGGGCGCCTCCAGCAGAGGCAGTTCAGTTGCCGTTGGAGTCTCCGCGAACGGCATCGGCTCTTGTCCGGCGGCCTCGAGATCCTTCTTCGCCTCTCCGCTTACGAGACGAATGTCCCGCGTGCGCTTGCGATGGACGATCTCGACGGGGCGTTCCAGTTCGGGCTTCTTCTTCGGGATGTGCGGGAGGCGTGATTTGAATTCTTCCGCTTCCTTCCTCATTGCCTCCGCGCCCGCCTGTGCCTCGAGCATGCGGCGCTCTGTCTCGAATTGGTTTTCCCCAAGGATCTCCTCGATCTCGCGCGGCCGGGGGAGATCGGTGATATCATTCAATCCGAAATGCTTTAGAAACTCCCGCGTCGTTCCGTAGAGTAACGGGCGGCCAACGGTCTCCGCACGTCCGGTCACCGTAATAAGTTCCTTCTCGAGGAGCGTCTTCAGTACGTAGTCGCAGTTCACGCCGCGGATCTTCTCGATCTCCGCCTTTGTGATCGGCTGTTTGTACGCGATGATCGCGAGCGACTCGATCCCCGACTGCGACAACTTGCGCCGTCCCTGTTCCCGATACAGTTTCCCAACCCATTCGGCATATTCGGGCAATGTCGCGAACTGGTATCCCCCCGCGACCTGAACGATCCGATACGGGCGGTCCTGGTCGCGATAGCTTCGATTCAACGCATCGATGATCCGCCGAACATCATCGCCGTCCAGCTGCCGTTGATCCGCACCCCTTCCTTCACCCTGATAAACCGTCCGCATCTGCTGCAGCGTCAGCGGTTCCTGGGCAGCGAAGATCAGTCCCTCGATCAGCGATTTCAGCGTCGTAGGGACCTTCAGGACGGACGATCGCTCGTCGGTCGTTTCCTGTTCGTGCTCTGTCGTCACCTGTTCCACAGTCTCAGTTCAGATTCCCGTCACATTCCGGATGATCGACACTTCCCCAAACGGTTCCAGTTGTCGGACGATCACTTTGCGCGCGCGGATGACCTCGAGGAGCGCCATGAAGGTCACGACGATTCGGATCTTTTCCACCATATCCTTCACGAGGTCGAAGAACGTCGCTTCCGACCGGCGTGTGAAGAAGTCCTCGATGTAGGCGATCTGCTCGTCGATCGTGACGTTCAGCCGCTCGACCTCGTGGATGAACCTCTTCGGCATCCGGTCCATGGCGAACTTGAACGAAGCGAGCAGATCGAAAAACGTCACATCGCGCACGAGATCCTCGAGCGTCTCCTCCTCCACGACATGTTCATCCGCCGCTCGATATCCCCGTTCATACACCAGCATCCGCTCGGCCTCGCGCTTCTTCATTTCCTCGGCCGTTTCCTTGAAACGCTTGTATTCCACCAGACGCTGAACAAGATTCGCGCGCGGGTCCGCATCCTCCTCCTCACCCGGCTCCGGGGGAAGAAGCATCCTCACCTTGATCTGCATGAGCTCGGCCGCCATGACGAGGAATTCCCCGGCGACCTCAAGATCCATCTCCTGCATGAAGTGGAGGTATTCGAGAAACTCCTTCGTGATCCGCGAGATGGGGATGTCGTAGATATCCAGTTCATCCCGTTTGATGAAGAACAGCAGAAGGTCGAGGGGTCCTTCGAAATCCTGAATGCGGACCGTATACACGCGTTAGCCTATCCTCATTGCGGTACGAACCTCGTGCATCGTCGCTTGCGCGATCTCTTTGGCGCGCAGCTCGCCGCTGTGCAATATGTCTCGCACGTCGTCCATGTGTGCTTCGAAATGCGTCCGGCGTTCCCGCATCGGAGCAAGGGCATCGCCGATCCTGGCCGCACAACGCAGCTTGCAATCAACGCAGCCCAAGGCACCGGACTCGCAATTCGTACGAATCTCCGCGGTCTCGGCAGGATTGAATTTGTTGTGATACGAAAAGACAAGGCAGACATCAGGACGTCCTGGGTCTCCCTTTCGCAACTTCTGGGGGTCAGTGACCGCGGTGCGCAACTTCTTGGTGATGACTTCCGGGGGATCCGAAAGCAAGATCGTATTCCCGACGGATTTGCTCATCCGTTTGCCGTCAAGGCCGGTCAGGCGCGCGAACTTCGTGATCTTCCCCTCGGGTTCCGGGAACACCGGGGGTTCGGAGGGGTAGAGCGCATTGAATCGCCGGGCAATCTCGCGGGTGATCTCGATGTGGGGAAGCTGGTCCTCGCCGACCGGAACGACATTCCCCTTGTACAACAGGATGTCCGCCGCTTGCAAGACCGGATATCCCAGATGACCGTATGCAATATTCTCCATTTCAAGGTCACGCACCTGCTCTTTCAGCGTCGGATTCCGCTCAAGTCGGGCAGTGGTGATGAGCATGGAGAATATCAAATGCAGTTCAGCGTGTTCCTTGATCTGCGACTGACGGAACATCGGACTCTGCTCCGGGTCCAAGCCGGCCGAGAGCCAATCGATCAGCATGTCGATCGAATTGGCATAGATATCAGCGGTTTCTGGATTCGTCGTGAGCGCGTGGTAGTCGGCAATGAGGTGATAATTCTGGAATTCCCCCTGGAGGGCAACCCAATTTTCCAGCGCGCCGACAAGGTGTCCCAGGTGGAGCTTCCCGGTCGGGCGCATACCGCTGAGGATGGTCTTCTTTTGTTGAGTCATTCGCTACGAGATTGTGGGCAATTCTAGTTCATGAACAAATACGGCTTCCAATGATCGTCAACGATGCCGACGAAATGGCGAATGAACATCACATGATTCGGCTTCACCGGCTTTCGCAGTAAGGGCATCAATGCCTCATGAGGTGTTTGGTCCCCTTTCCTGTTGTTGCACTGGACGCAGGCGCACACAAGGTTTTCCCACGTATCCCTCCCGCCACGTGCTTTGGGAATGACATGGTCGACCGTCAGAGACAGATCTGACCTGCCGCAATACTGGCAACGGTGGCCGTCTCGGCGAATGACATTCTTCCGGGAGAGGACGATCTTCTTGAACGGGATTCGGACAAACACGGAGAGGCGCACGATGCTTGGAAAAGGCAACCGTTGCGAAACGGAATGGAGATACTTCCCGTCGCAGGCAGCGATCAGCTCCGCTTTCCCGAGGTACAACAGACCGATCGCCTTACGGACATTACAGATCGACAATGGTTCGTAGTCGTTGTTCAGAACGAGCACTTTTCGTCCCATCCGACCATCGGATCTGGCGCTGTCATAATAGCTACTGAAGACCTAAGCACCTCCTTTCGAAGACTCTGCAACGATAGGCTAAGAGATTCCTTGAAAATATAGCGTATTCGCCATCCAGAGTCAAGAAATGCCGCTCTTCCCCGAAAGCGCTTCGTGAATTGACTTCGCCAATCCTCTGCTCGTGAAGGGCTTCAGCAGCAACTCCCTGACGCCGTATGTCTTCATTTCATTCAATTTCTCGGATGCGACCATGCCGCTCATGGCTACGATCGGGATGTTCTGATGCTCCGACCGAATGCGTTTGACGAGTTCCAAGCCATCCATGTTCGGCATCATGACATCCGTGAGCACAGCATCGATCTCGCTCTTACGCTCAAGGAAGGTTCGTAGACCGTCCACCCCGTCAAGCGCCAGGAGGACTCGGTAGCCCGCTGATTCGAGAGTCTCAAGGGCGACGTCCCGGACAAATTCTTCATCATCCACGACCAAGATCAGTTCATTCGAACCGCGAACTTGTTCCGCTTCCGGCAACGAAAGGGTTGTCGTTCTTCCCGGTCCCGCCGAAGGCACGTAGACGGAGAATGATGCCCCATGCCCCGGTATGCTGTACACATTCAGGAAGCCCCCGTGATTCTTCACGATGGTCAATGCCGTTGACAACCCAAGTCCGGTTCCCTTGCCGTAATCTTTCGTCGTGAAGAACGGATCGAAGATCTTGTCCAGGATATCGGGAGGAATCCCATGGCCCGTGTCGGAAACTTCCATCCGCACGTAGCTTCCGGGCTTCGCATCTCTGTTGATCCGCCGGCATTCGGAATCGAGTTCCCGGTTATCGGCGACCACCGAAAGGGTCCCCCCCTCCGGCATCGCATCCCTTGCATTCACGCAGAGATTGAGCAGTACCTGATGTATCTGAGTCACATCGCCACTGATCGGGGCCAAGGACGGATCGATCCGAAAACGACATTGGATGGATTTTGGAAACGTACTGCGAAGGATCCGCTCGACATCCTTGAGCACGTGCCTGGGGTCCAACGTGACGTAGTCTCCTTTCATTCCGCGTGCGAATGTCAACAATTGCTTGATGATGTCCGCGCCCCGCTGGGCACCGGCCTCCATCGTATCGAGCGCCTTGAGGGTACGCGGATCGGTGTGACGCGTCCGCAAGCCTTCGATCGACATCATGATCGGCGTGAGGACGTTGTTCAGATCATGCGCAATTCCGCCCGCAAGTGTGCCGAGTCCTTCCAACCGTTGGCTTCGGATGAGTTGCCGCTGGAGCGACTTCTTTTCCGAAATGTCGATGTTGATGCTTAAGATCGACCGCGGCCTCCCCGTGTCGTCCGTGATGAGCGTCCATCGGCTGTCAACGAGGATCTCCGAACCGTGACGTGTTCGCTGCAGTAGTTCGCCGTTCCATTCGCCGCTTGCCATCGTCGACGAGCGGGCTTGCTGAAGGATCGGCAGAT
>JALONE010000098.1 GCA_025455125.1 Bacteroidota bacterium | reverse complement strand
CGTCGAACAGCTTCGTCCGATCGCGCGCCGTGCATCGCCTCCGCCGCAAGCATCCGATCTCCTGAGACCGGACCTCGTTGAACTTTCGTCGCTCGACTCCACAATCCGCTACGACATCCGCTACGCGACGACGAACAATTTCATGGGTGCCGCGTTCTATTCTCAGGCCAAGGCATTCCTGCAGCGTCCCGCCGCGGAAGCGCTCGTGCGCGTGCATCATCGATTACGCGAGCAGGGATTCGGATTGCTCATCCATGACGCCTACCGACCATGGTCGGTGACAAAGATGTTCTGGGACGCCACGCCGCGCGCCCAACGAAGTTTCGTCGCAAATCCTTCCAAGGGATCAAAACATAATCGCGGCTGTGCGGTGGACCTGTCGCTCTATGAACTTGGAACCGGAACCGTTGTGGAGATGCCGAGCGGCTACGACGAGTTCTCACATCGTGCGTACGCCGACTATCCCGGTGGAACAGCGCGACAGCGATGGTACCGACAAGTGTTGCGAGATGCGATGGAACAAGAGGGGTTCACCGTCGAGCGGGTCGAGTGGTGGCACTTCGATTACAAGGACTGGAAGCGGTATCCGATGATGAATGTGGAGTTTGAGAGGATAGTTATTAGTAACCAGTAGTCAGTATTCAGTAGTCAGTGGCCGGTGATTGGTGGCGGAAATGATTCCTCCCTTTGCAGTAATTGTCCTCGCAGTCGTGTTTGTGTTGATCGCGGTACGGCAGGTCGGCCGTGTGCGGATCCCGATCTGGATCGCGATGAGCGGCGGCGCGTTGGCCGTCGTTGCGTTGGGATCGGTCTCCATTCCGGATGCGGTCCGCGCGGTCAACATGGATGTCATCCTCTTCCTCTTTGGCATGTTCGTCATCGGGCAGGCTCTCGAGGAGAGCGGCTATCTGTCGCATCTCTCGTACAAGTTCCTCAAGCGCGCGCATTCCATCGATGTTCTGATGCTCTTCATTCTTTTCGGCGTGGGATTCGGTTCAGCCATCCTTATGAACGACACGCTGGCCATCATCGGTACGCCGGTGATGCTGCTTCTTGCCAAGAAGCACGAGATGTCGCCGAAGCTCCTTCTCCTCGTGCTGGCATTCGCGGTCACCATCGGCAGCGTGATGAGTCCCATCGGCAATCCGCAGAACCTCCTTATCGCGCTCAACGGGAAGATTCAGGATCCATTCGTTGAGTTTTTCAAGTGGCTCTTCATTCCGACCGTCATCAACCTTGTCGCGGCGTTCTTCCTGTTGAAGCGCTCCTATCCCGGCGATTTTCACGACACGCCGTTGAAGCACTCACAGGAACCGATCCACGACAAGCATCTCGCATTCCTCGCGAAGATCTCTCTGCAAATGGTCCTGATCCTGATCGGCGTGAAGATCGCGACGGTGATCCTCGGTTCGCAGTGGGAGTTCCGTCTGACCTACATCGCACTGGCCTCCTGCCTGCCGATTTTCGTTGGAAGTCCGAAGCGTTGGCGCATCGTGCGGCATATCGACTGGAGCACGCTTGCGTTCTTTGCAGCGATGTTCGTGCTGATGGAGAGTGTCTGGCGATCCGGGTTCTTCCAGCAGGTGCTTGAGCGGTATTCCACGGGCGCAGGCTCGCACCCAATTACGTCTGTGGAGTCGATCCTGACGGTGAGCATCCTTCTCAGTCAATTCATCTCGAACGTCCCCCTGGTGGCACTCTATCAGCCGATGCTGCTGCACGGCGGTGCGACGCTGGAGGGCTTCATGGCGCTCGCGGCGGGGAGCACGATCGCGGGGAACATGTTCATCCTTGGAGCAGCGAGCAACGTCATCGTCATTCAGAACGCGGAGAAGCGGTCGCACCACACGATCACATTCTGGGAGTTCTCGAAGATCGGTATTCCGTTGACGATCGTGAATGCGGTCGTGTACTGGGTGACGTTCGTGATCATGTAGCGGGAATCGCTGAGCAACACTTGCCTCAAGCGCAGTGACTCGACTTACGCCTTTCGGCAGACGACGGCCCGGCTCAGGAACTGTCGAGGCCGGGCGAACGTGCGGAATCCTTCCTTCAACACAAATCCCTCAAGCGCTTCAAACGAAGACCGCGACATGGTCACGGTGAAATCCATCAGGAAGATACTCCCACCCGGCTTGATCAATTCGCACAATTCGTGAACGACCCGCTCTTGGTCCGGCACTTCATGCATCACGTAGAACGAGTAAACGAGATCAAGGGGGTCTGTGAAACCCAGATGATCGGGACCGCAGCGATGCGTCCGGATGCGCTTCTCGATCGGCGTTCCCGTGATGCGCTGGCGCAACAACGCGAGCATTCCTTCCTGAATATCCACCGCGATGACCGCACCGTTCGGTCCCGCCAGCTCCGCTGCCGTGCGGGCGAAGAATCCCGGGCCGCACCCGAAATCCGCGACGGTCATCCCATCGCGAATCCAGGGGGAGAGGATCTTCGCGGGATCGTACAACCATCGTCGAATTCCCCAGTCGAGACTGCCGGCTCGGTCGACGGGATGCATGCGGAGGGGTTCAGGCTGTTTCATCCGATCGTCGTTCATGTTCGATGTCGCAGGGTGTGCGGCCTATGATTCTTCCATCAGCCTTTTGCGAATGGCGCGAAGTTCCTTCTGGTGCGCACCCGTCGGAGTCGGATATGTCATCTTCAGCGCGCGCAACGTCTTCACGATCACCTCGGACACGACGATGCGCGAGTACCACTTGTGGTCGGCGGGGACGATATACCATGGCGCCCACGACGTGCTTGTATGCCGGAAGGTTTCCTCATATGCGCGCATGTAGTCCTTCCAATGCTCCCGCTCCTTCGCATCCGCCGCGGAGAATTTCCAGTTCTTGTCTTCCTCATCGATGCGCGCGAGAAAGCGTTTGCGCTGCTCTTCCTTTGAGACATGCAGGAAGAACTTCATGACGACGATGCCGTTGCGGACGAGGTAGCGCTCGAAGTGGTTGATCTCCTCGTAGCGCGCTTTCCAGAATGCCTTCCCCGTTGGCTGCGGTGGGAGCTTCTGACGCGTGAGGAATTCGGGATGCACACGGACAACGAGGACTTCTTCGTAGTAGGAGCGATTGAAGATGCCGATGCGGCCCCGTTCCGGCAGCGCCCGCATGCATCGCCAGAGGTAATCGTGGTCGAGCTCCTCGGCCGACGGCGCCTTGAAGCTGTGCACATCGCATCCCTGCGGATTGACACCGGACATGACATGCTTGATGGCGCTGTCTTTGCCGGCGGCATCCATCGCCTGGAAGATGAGCAGAAGGGCATACACATCCTGCGCGAACAGCACATCCTGCATCCTCGCGATCTCTGAGACATCTTCGGCGAGCTTCTCCAGGGCCTCCTCTTTCTTGCGATAGGAACCCGTGGAGGCGGTGTCGTACGAGCGGAGCCGCTTGTTGGAACCGGGCGGGAATGCGAATTGATCGATGTTCATCGGAGGATCCTTGAACGAAGAGCGTTGAAGCAAGAGTACGAAGCGCGTGCAAGAAATGCAACGACCGCACGCTCCTTGCTTCTCCTCCGATTTGTTTCTATCCTTCTTCGAAGTGCTTGTTTTTCTTCTTTTCGTAATGTTTCAGGCTGTTCAACCATGCCCATATCGCCCAATACGCGGCTTCGTCTCCTCATTGCGGCAGCACTGATCGTCGGTTGGATCATCGTGGTATTCTTCCGCAGCGGAACGGCCTGGGGATAGGGGATCACCCTCGCTCACCAATCTTCTGGGGGATTCATGCGGTACTCCTCGTTCGTATTCCTTTGCACGATTCTGTCCTCCTCGGTTGCCTTCACTGCCGATTCGATCAATGTCGCACTCTTCTCACGTGTGACGGTGCAGTATGCGGTGAACGAACCGGAATTCCTCCCTATCACAAACGCTGATCCGATGAAGATGGTCGATAATAATACGTCGACCTTCTACAATCTTCCAGTGGGACAGGAAGGAACCACCTTCCTGTTCGACTTAGGAGCAGAACATCAAATCTCTACGTTCATCGCCCGTGCGTTCGCATCAATGACGAATTTTCGTCTTCGGGGCTATGGGCTCGAGGGGAGCACTGACGGTGAGCAATGGACCACAATGGCACAGGACGCGAATCAGCTTCTCGCAACCGCTGTCGTGACTTTGACTCCGACGCCGACCCGCTATATCCGCCTTACCGTTACGCAATTGGACCCTACGCGGCCGAACGGTGTCGCCACAATCCTTTCAGAGATTCAGCTGTGGGCCCCCATTGACCGGCCGACGATCGTTGGCGTCTCGTTGTCCGCAACATCAGGGCAGGGCATCCGGTTTCAGGATATTCAATGGTCTTCGTTCCTGATGGATTCAACAAATACCGTCGACATCTCCTATCGCGCCGCCGGATTGGGCACTCCGGAGATTCCTATCGCATCTTCGGTGCCGAACACAAAGCTCTACTCGTGGGAAACAGCTCTCGTTCCGGATGGTTCGTATGCGATCATCGTTCGCCCCAAACCGTCTGGGATGGCGGGTTCGGGGACAGGCGTCGTCGCAAACTTCCCGAACTTCGCTGCGTTCGTCATTGATGAATCGACGGAGTGGAGCCGTGCAATCTCCGGACCCTGGGGATTCTCGCAGCTTCTCGGAGATACGATCAAACTCCAGTGGAAATGCTCGCCTCGAATTCCGCGGGAACAATCGTTCGCCATCTCCTACAGCATGGATAGCGCCCGAACATGGATCCCGCTGACGGTCGTGGCGGACTCCAGTGCGCGGTCGGCGAAGATACCAATGCCGGTCGGATCTTCAACAAGTCCAACGGCATTCTTCCGCGTTGGAGCGGTTGTCGACGGGATCGAATACGCGGCGGTACGCACGCAAAGGCCGATCGTGCTCTCGCTTCCCCCTGAACAGCTTACGACAAGATGGAGCCACGCGTATGCGTATCGGAACGGCGACGCACAGGGATCGTCTTCCCTTCGGGGTGGTTTCAATGCATATGCGATCGATGGACAAGCCGTTCGCATTCTGACTGGAGGATTGCCGTATAGTCCAACGGGACCGCTTGGTGATCCATACGGCTCGGGTCCGGCGATGACGGTGAGCAGCGCCGTTGCGGATATGGACGGAGACGGGCTGAAGGAAGTCTCTCCAGGGGGGAGCATCGCTCGTGATGATGGAAGCAGATACTCTGTGCCGAGCGTTCAGTTTCCGATCATGAGTGGCGGCGTTCTGATGGCGGATGTTGCAGGAGATCACAAGCTTGAACTCATTCTCACACTGCGTGGATCGATCGAAGTTCGCAACGACACCTTTGCGCTCGTGAATCGCGTTGTGTTTCCTACCCCCGCATATGCTGGAGTCCAGAGTTGCGCAGGAGACATTGACGGCGACGGCGTCAACGAGATCGTCTATGCAATGCAGGATCGCCTCTATGCGATCAAGGCGAACGGAGATCTCATTCCCGGCTTCCCCCGGCAATTTTCGGAGAATATGGTCGGATGGGTTGTGTTGGCGGATCTGGACCGAACAGGGCGGCCGCAGATCGTGACCGGGACAACGAGTCACCTGTATTGCATCAAAGG
>JALONE010000001.1 GCA_025455125.1 Bacteroidota bacterium | reverse complement strand
AAAACGACGCGGGAAACGATCGTCGTTCCCAACCTGTACCGACAGGAGGTGGAATTATTCGCGGAGAGTGTACTGCGGGGGATGCACCCGCCGATTCCAGGCGAAGAAGGACTGCGCAATCAGCGGATTCTGGATGCGGCGATCCGATCGGCGAGTCAGGCGGACTGAATCAAGCCGTGCATTTGGCGAACGGCCGACTCGAGTCCAACACTCACGGCCCGAACGATCACCGCATAACCGATGCTGACCTCATCGATTTCCGGGATGCGCGCGACGGCGGCAATGTTGTGGTAGTCAAGTCCATGTCCCGCGTTCACGCCAAGGCCGAGCGTCTTTCCCAACCGGGCCGCATCCTCAATGAGTTGTAACTGATGAGCGCGTTCTCCGGCGGACGTCGCGTCGGCGTACTCGCCGGTGTGAATCTCCATCATCTCCGCGCCCGTCTCCCTGGCGGCGTGGATCTGAGCCGGCACGGGATCGATGAAGAGGCTGACGGCGATCCCATGATCGTGGAACTTCTTGACCGCGGTCGTCAGGCGCGCTCGTTCGGCGACGACATCGAGCCCTCCTTCCGTGGTCAGTTCCATCCGGTGCTCGGGCACAAGCGTCACAAGGTCTGGCTTCACGCGGCACGCAATTCCGATGATCTCCTCAGTTGCAGCCATTTCGAGATCGAGTTTCGTCTTGATCGTTGCGCGAAGGCGCTCGACGTCAGTATCGCGAATATGCCGCCGGTCCTCGCGGAGATGGCAAACGATGCCAACGGCACCGGCGCGTTCGCAAGCGAGTGCAGCATCCACGGGGTCGGGTAAGCGTCCTCCGCGCGCGTTCCGCAGAGTAGCGATGTGATCGATGTTGATGGCCAGTTTCATAGCGCAAAAGGCGATGACGATTTCTCAATTGTGACGGAGGAATTTCCTTGCGCGAAAGAAGAAAGAGGATGATCTTGCAAGAAAGTCAAAAAGCAGACCTCCGTTGAAGGTTCCCTTCGATCTCGGTCCAACAGCGCAGAAGGGAACCTTCGGGTAGCATAAGGCAAGCTCCGCCCCTCCTCTCCCCTTCAAAATATAACAAATTTCCCTCACCCTCACATCATCCGCCTGCCCTTTGCAACAATTTCAAAACCGACGGCGTATCCTTGTACTGCACGCTTCTGAATATCTCACGTTGACTCACAGGTGTTCCCATGAAACGACCGACACTTCTGCTAATCCCCCTTGCTGTTGCCCTGCTGCCAGCCCTGGCACCCGCCCAAAACAATGACCGCGCGGAGAATGTTGGTGAACGAGTCGGCTCTGCCATCGAACGGTTCGTCGACCAGATGACCCGCCGGTTCTCCCGCTCGTTCGAAGATGACGAAATGCTGACCGACGATGACACGATCCGGACAAAGCGTAGCCGCACGCGGGAAATCGAGGACTTAGAGTCTGAGGAAAACACAAAGGTCTATTCTTCCGAGACCACTGTCGCTGAAAGCGTGATCGTCGATGGAAATATCGTCGTCAAAGGAGCCAATCTGATCATCGCAGGGAAGGTGGACGGCGATGTTCTTGTCGTCGGCGGCGATCTGGTGGTGAAACAGCACGGCGTTGTCGCTGGCAACGCCCGCGTCATCAACGGAAGCATTATGAAAGAAGAGGGCGCGGTCATCGAAGGATACGAGGATCGAACGGGCGCAAGCACTGCAAGCTATCGCGAACCGCGCCGTCGGTTTGGCAGCAGGGGAACATCGTTCGATGTTCCATGGTTGAGCGAACAATCGGACTTTGACGATGTCATGTTTCGTTACAATCGCGTGGAAGGCGTGTTCCTCGGACTGGGGACCGATAAGAAGTACAACTGGGACGGTCAGCGCCGATTGAACAGCTATGGTTCGGTCGGGTACGGATTCAAATCGCATCGATGGCGCGGGAATCTCGGTCTCGGGTGGCAGTTCCCCCTGAAGAATACCGAAGGCCGCGAACTCCTCGAATTCGGGATCGAGGGCTACAGCCTCACCGATACGAAAGACCAATGGCTGATCCAACCCATGGAGAACACGCTCGCCGCGCTCCTGATCCATGAGGATTACCGCGACTACTTCCAGCGTGAAGGCTTTTCGATTCACGGAGCGTACTACACGATCCAGGGAGACGTGAAAGCAGAAGCGAAGGTCGCCTATTTGATCGATCAGTATGACTCATTGAGCAATCGCGTCGACTGGGCGTTCTTTGGCGGAGCGAAGCGCTTCCGGCTGAATCCGGCGATCGATCCGGGAAAGATGCGAAGCATCACCGCGTCGATCGGCTTCAACACCGTGTCGCGCACGTGGGCCGGGCCGCAGGGATGGAACATCATGGCGAGCGCCGAGGTGGCAAAGGAATCCTTCGGCAGCGACTTCGACTTCGATCATTACGTCGTGGATGTGCGACGCTTCCAGCCGCTCGGTTCGTACGAAAGCCTGAATCTCCGGCTTCGAGTTGGAACGGCCGGAGGCGCGGTTCCCCTACAGAAGGCCTTTGATCTTGGAGGATTGGGGACTGTGCCGGCATATGGTCACAAGGACGAAATTGGGAATCGGTTGCTTCTCTTGAACGCCGAGTTCATCATCAACGGGAATTTTCTCGATGACCTCGACCTCTGGCCGACGTGGTTGTTCCGCAATTTCAATTTCCTCATCCAGAGCGATGCCGGAATTGTGCGCGCGGTTTCTCCGAATGAAACGCCGACCTCTGGCTTCAACGACATCACCTGGAGGGAATTCCGTCACGACCTCGGCGTTGGATTTGCGAATCGGAGCGGTTCATTCCGCATCGGAGTCACATGGCGGACCGACCGCAAAGAGCCGGCACGCCTTCTATTCCGCATCAATCGTCCCTTCTGACGAAGAATTTCGCGTTCAATCAAGCCCGACAGTTCACCGCTGCCGGGCTTTCTGTTGTTGTCACCTTGCTTCGTCTGCGCAATAGTGGTATTATTCTCTATGTTTGCAACACTCGCCAAAGCCCTTGAAGTCGAGCGCGACCATTTGCTGACAACGCGGCGTGAGATCACGCTCTGCGGAGGCATGCAAGTCGGCTCGTTCGCCGGATTCGTCTACTATCGCTTCGAGATCCCCGAAGAGACCCTTCTCCGGACGACGGAACGGGTTCTGTTCACGATCGGACGGGTGGAATCGCTGGTGCTGGAAGGGAACATCATCAGCATCGACAATCAGTATTTCACCGTCGCCCTGCCGCGGGATATTGGTCCGGTCATTCCCGAAGCGCGATGTTCATGGAACCATGAAGCGCAGATCAGCCCGATCATCGATGCGCTCAACGCCCTCGAACCGAATGCGACAATCCCCTCCTTGGTCTTTCAGCCCGATAGCCCGACGAACAACCATGTCGTTGGCTTTGCGCCGGCCTCGATCGATTCAACACCCGCCGACCAAGTTGAGGCTGTGCGCAAGATCCTCCAGAACAAAGTGACGATCCTCTGGGGCGCGATGCGATCTGGAAAGACGCACACCCTCGCCCTCGCGGCCGCGACGTATCTGAAAGCAGGCAAGCGCGTTCTCTTCGTTGCCCCCACGAACGACAATGTGGACGAGATGCTTCTCCGAACAGTCGACGTCGGCAGGCATCTGGAACTTCCGATGGAATCCACCGCCGTCCGGGTGGACCTTCCTTCCTTGCCCTATGCTTCCCAGATCGCTCCCTTCTCCTTCGAGCATCAGCTGGAACGGATGCGCGAGGAGAAACGCAAGGCATTCCAGGAGCGCGTGCAGCTCCTGCGGGCGTACTGGCGCGTGCGGATCAAACAGATCCTGCACGAGGAGTACTACCAGTATATCGTGGACCTCCGTTCACGTGCGGCTGATGCGAAGCGGCACGCCGAACAGATCTCAAAGGACATCCGCCAATTGGGGGATGCCATTCAGAATCACGAGAAGGCCTCCGTGCTGGAGCGGCTGAAGAAAGGGTACTCCAAGGAAGACGTCGAAGCGGCCCAGCGGCAGCTCCAGGAACGTCAGCAGCAGCAGAAGCGATTCCAAACGATGAACCAATCGTTGACGGATGAAGCTGTTCTGCTGGAAACCAACGCTCCCATCACGCAGGATGAGCAACGGGAATTCAAGGCCGCGCTCAAGAAGATGGATGAACTAGGAGGCCTCGAAAAGGTCACGCAGGCGGTCAATGCGTTCGTTGCGGTGGATGAACCGGCCATCCTGCGAACCAAACAATTCATCGCGACGAGCGTTGCAACTGCGTTCATTGACCCGGTGATTCGAAGTCAGAAGTTCGACCTGGTACTGATCGATGAGTCGCAATCGGTCAACCTGCCGACCCTCGCGGCGCTTGCCAGTCTGGCGAAGGAAAAGTGTGTCGTGGCCGGCGATCCGTTCCAGCTCCAGCCGGAATCATCCGCCACATCAGAACTTTCCAAGCAATGGCTGCAGCGGGACGTGTTCCTCCATATTGCGGAGACCGACGAACTTAGCCGCCTCTTCGATTGGACGGAACAACATGCGCAGTACTGCGTGCTCTTGCGCTCGCTGTACGCCACAACGCCCAGGCTGTCCTTGTTCACGGCCGCGGTGCTCTACGATGAGAAGATCAGTGTGTTTGTACCGCCCACCGCACGGGGACGGATCTTCTTCCTTGACACATCCGAAGCGCAGGCGAAGTGTCGGCAGTATGCGGGTCGGAAACGCATCCTCCCGTACAATGAGCATCAAACGAAGAAAGTGCTTGAGTGCATCAAGCACGCACTCCAGGAACAAGGACGCCGAGCGGGTGACATCGGCGTGATCGTGCCGTTCACCGGTCCGACGTTGTATACAAAGATGCAATTGCGGCTGCATGGGATGAAGAACATCGAGGTCGGGACGCCGGCAACATTTGCGGGGGCGCGGAAGAAAGCGGTCATTCTCGACACCACGATGGCGGGCGTCGACTACACGGTACGGGCCATCGACGATAAGAAGATCGGCGAACACCGGATCGCGCGCATATTCAACACGGTGTTCTCCTGCGTGGAAGAAGACCTCTACGTGCTTGCGGACATGAACCACTTCCGCACTCTGTACAAGGACCGGCTCTTCGTCCGTCTCCTGATGCTTCTCCAGGCGGAGGCCGACCAGAAGACCAGCGCGTTCGGCGCGGCGTCGAAGAAGTTCGATGAACTGGACCGGGAAAAGCGCGCTGCGCTCTTCGAGTACTCGATTCTCATGTCTGAACCATCGGCGGTCTCGGCTAAGCCGGAGAAGCCGGAGTCGAAGAGCGATGCGGAGCTGGCGATTCGCATGCAGGCGGCCGCGCGTCACCGCGACGTCAAAGCACTCGATCTGCCGCGCGATTTCGAGAAAGAGATCGCTATCGCTGTGGAGCGAACGCTGGGCTATCGCATGGACATCAATCTTCTCTCGCAGTTCGTTGGCGGAGATGTCTTGTTTCACAGCACGCTCCGGGCGGAACAGGCCATGGAGCTTCTGCCAAAGCGCCTCTGCGAGAACGAGCGCGAATTCCGCAGCGTGATGGAACAGTGGAATCTGCTGATCTATGAACTGAGCGGTGGGAGCAAGACGGAGACGATGTTGTTCGCGCAGACGAATCCGGAAGCGCGCATTCGTCAGGACTTGAAGAACTTGCGCGCCTACTATTCGGCGGACGTCCAGGCCATCATGCAGGAAGGCAAGCAGAAGATCGCGGTCGAGGTTTCACGCGTCTTTCAGGATCTTGTCGGAAAAGCACAGCCCCCCGCAAATGCAGAGGAATGGTCGAAGGCATACGTCAACTTCCTCGCGCGCCTGGAATCATACCTGAGTTGGATCGAAGAGCAGTTACGAAAGTAGGAAGACAGGAGAATGAGCATCTGGGAGATCGTCGGCGACATTCTCTTCGTCTTCCTGTTCGTGTTTCTCAACGGGTTCTTCGTGGCGGCGGAATTCGCCATCGTCAAGATCCGGGCAACGCAACTCGAACCGCTTGAGAAACGCGGAAACGCGCGCGCACGAATCGCGCGGGAGATCGTCTCCCATCTTGACGCCTATCTCTCGGCGACGCAGCTTGGCATCACGATGACGAGCCTGGCGCTCGGCTGGCTGGGGGAACCGATGGTTGCGTCGATGATCCGCCCGCTGATGGGGGGACTCGGCGTCGTGGATGAACACATCATCCAGCTGGTTTCGTTCGCCATTGCGTTTTCGATCATCACGTTTCTGCATATCGTCCTCGGCGAGCTGACTCCGAAGTCGATCGCCATTCAGAAGACCGAAATGACCACGCTGCTGATCGCGTATCCGTTGCGCCTCTTCTTCTTCGTCTTCAAACCCATCATCAACACGCTGAACAATCTCGCCAACGCCATCCTCCGCATGATCGGTATTGAGCCGGCGAGCGAGACCGAGCTGATGCACTCGGAAGAAGAACTCCGGTTGATCCTTGCGCGGGAACAGGGGGTTTCCGCTTCAAGCCGGTCGATTGTGCTCAACGCGATGGACTTTCGACGCAAGCAGGCGAGGCACATCATGGTCCCGCGGAAAGAAATGCTCGCCCTGTCCCTCACGATGCCGGTTGCGCAGAGCCTTGAGATCATCCGTGCAAACAAGTTCTCGCGATTTCCGGTGTACAAGGATTCCATCGACAATATTGTCGGCGTGGTGATGACGAAAGACATCTTCAAACAAGACCGCGATCACCAGGCGGGATTCACGCTTGCCAGCGTCCTGCGCGACGTCTGTGTGCTCCCGGAAACCGCCACGCTCGAGAAGACCCTCGAGACGATGCAGCAGAAGAAGACCCACATGGTCGTGCTTGCGGACGAGTACGGAGGCACCGCAGGCCTTGTGACGCTGGAGCTGGTGTTGGAAGAATTGGTAGGGAGCATCCAAGACGAATACGACCGGGAAGCGCCGGAGATCGTGAAGGTCAGCGATGATGAATATCTCGTTGATGGAAGTTTGACCACGAACGACGTCGAGCGCCTGTTCAATATCGAGCTCTCGCCGATGGACATTCGTTCGATCGGTGGATATGCGGTCGAACAATGGGGACACATTCCGTCGGTTGGAGAGACATTTGAAGCGGCGGGCCTTCGTTTTACGGCGGAAAAGATCGCTGACAATGCGGTCGAAACGGTCCGCATCCTCCGACTTCCTCCGCCAGAGCCCGAGGTCGCGGGCGAAGCAGATCAAGCAAAAGGGGGCGAGACCAAACCAAAACGCACCAGACGCAGCAAAAGAGCCACGCACTCGAACGAATGAGCAAACAACCCCTCGCAACTCTCGCTTTCGGCGCACTCCTCGTTGCCCTCACCATTCCACCCGCCTTCGCCCAGCATCCCGCCTGGGCCGCCGATGTCGTGTGGTATCAGATCTTCCCAGAGCGATTCCGCAACGGCGATGCCTCGAACGATCCAACGGCGGAAGACATTGGCCTCCGTCCCGGTCGTGAGTGGCACATCTCGCCGTGGACGAGCGATTGGTACACGCTCCAGCCGTGGGAATCAGCCTTCAGTTCGGAGTTCTATCAGAGCGTCTTCAATCGCCGCTACGGCGGCGATCTTCAAGGCGTGTTGGACCGCCTGGACTATCTGCGTTCCCTCGGCGTCACCGCGCTCTATTTCAATCCGCTGTTCGAATCGGTCTCCCTGCACAAGTATGATGCGGCGAGTTATCATCATATCGACCGGACATTTGGACCCGATCCGATCGGTGATAAGCGGTTGATGAAGCAGGAGACGGACGACCCGGCAAGCTGGCACTGGACATCGGCAGATTCGCTCTTCCTGGTGCTCGTTCGGGAGGCACACGCAAGGAAGATGAAGGTCGTGATCGACGGCGTGTTCAATCATTGCGGAACGGCGTTTTTCGCGTTTCAGGATGTCGTTCAGAACCAGCGGCGTTCACGATATGCGGACTGGTTTGACGTTCGCGCATGGGATGATGACCGAACGCCGCAGAATGAATTCGTCTATAAGGGATGGTGGGACCATCTGTCCATGCCCGAATTCCAGGAGGACGAGCGGGGATTCGTGAAACCGGTGCGCGAATATTTCTTCCATGTCACGCGGCGATGGATGGATCCAGATGGGGACGGTGATCCGAGCGACGGCGTTGACGGTTGGCGATTGGATGTGGCGAACGACGTGTCGCCGGTGTTCTGGCGCGAGTGGCGGCGACTGGTGAAATCGATCAATCCCGATGCGTACATCGTGGGCGAGATCTGGGACAATGCGGCGGAATGGCTGAAGGGAGATCAATTCGACGCGGTCATGAACTACCGGTTTGCGCGTGCGTGCGTACGCTTCTTCATCGATACGAATGAGGATCGGTACTCGGTGGCGGAATTCGACGGGGAACTCCGGGCCATTCGCGCTGATTATCCGGATACCACGAACGATGTACTCCAGAACCTTCTCGAGAGCCACGACACAGACCGGTTGCCGTCGCAGATCATGAATCCGAACCGGCGCTTCGATGCGGACAATGGATTGCGGCAGAATCCGCAGTACGATGTCTCAGCACCCACGGAACAGGCACGACGCATTCAGAAACTGATGGTGTTGTTTCAGATGACGTACATCGGAGCGCCGATGGTGTACTACGGAAGCGAAGCCGGAATGTGGGGTGCCGATGATCCTGACGACCGCAAACCGATGGTCTGGGAAGAGATGACGTATGAGGACGAAGCTTCGACGCCGTCAGCATCGCGTCGACGCGCTGCAGACCCTGTCCGGTTCGACCGAGACATGTTCGCGTGGTATCAGAAGGTCATCGGACTGCGCAACTCCTCTGCGGCGCTGCGCCGTGGACGCATGGTCACGCGGGCGACGGATGACGCGCACGGACTGTATGTGTTTGAGCGCCACGCGCCCGGCGACACGGTTCGCATCGTGATCAATAACTCCGCACAGGAACAAGAATACGCTGCGGAAGGATCGTTCGTCGAGCTTTTGAGCGGCAAGCGAGCAGAGGGAGGCAAACGTGTCGCCGCGAAGAGTGGCATCGTGCTCCGCAGAGAAGGCAGACGTTAAAAGGGCCGGAGCGTGCAGTGTCAGAGGAACCGCTTCAACGCATTCACGTGGGTCTTGGCGGATGGGATCTTCCTCCGCTCGAGGGGATCTTCTATCCTGCAAAACCTGGTCGCGGTTTCCGAAAACTCGCCTGGTATTCCCGCTTCTTTGACTTCGTCGAACTCAACGCCTCATTCTACAATTCTGACCTCAGTCCGGCGCTTGCCAAACGGTGGGTTCAGGAAGTTGCGATCAATCCCCGGTTTCAGTTTTCGGTGAAGCTCTTTCGCGGCTTCACGCACACGATGGATGCGACCGCCAAGGATCTCATTTCGGTGCAGCGGTTGCTCCGTGTTCTTCGTGACGCGCAGTTGTTGGTGGGTATTGTGGCGCAATTCCCGAGCGCCTTCGCGATGACGAAGGAACGGCTGGCGTATCTTCAGAAGCTTGCCGATGCATTCCCCGAAGACCAGATGTTCATTGAACTCCGTCATCGCACATGGAACGCGGATGCGGCGCGAGAAAGCGCACACACACATCGCTACTGCATGGTCAACACCGACCTCCCCGCGTTGACGAAGCACGTGCCGTTGCGCAGCGATGCGTACAACGGACACGCGTACTTTCGGATGATGGGACGGAACGCGGCGGCATGGGACGATCCGCAGAAAGGCGATCGTTATGCGTATCGGTATTCCGAGGAGGAGTTGAAGGAGTTGACGACGCGATTGCGGGAGGTTGCGACGGTTGCGCCGAGCACGTTCGTCGTGTTCCACAACGATGCCAACGTCGATTCGCCGGTCAACGGATTTCAACTCAGGAAGATGCTGCAGCCGAGGACGCCGCTCATAGCCCCCGCTGGGTTGGTGCGGAGATTCCCGGAATTGCGCGGCGTCGCAGATTCGGAAGGCGAGACGAGCGAATTGGGATTCACACCGCCGTCCCAAGAGTCCAAGGTCGAACCGGGTTAATGACCCGGTGCGGAACCGGGATAACAACCCGGTGACATCTCAGAAAGCCTTCCCGAAAAGCGCCCTTTTGCCCAGAGCAAAGCCCAGAGCATTGCGCAGAGCCCGACCCAGAACGGAGCACAGGGCCAGATTTTCAAGAACAGACCCGACCACTTTCCCGGCCATCGACCGCGAGATTCCCCGCGGTTACCTGAACCAATATTTCAAGGTCGAACCCGGTTAGTGTCCCGATCAGGGACTGGTTCAGCGTACCATAAAACGGCCCTGCTGCCGGTCCACAGATGAAAGCTCTTTGGTGAGAACCAGCCCGCTGAGCATGCGTCGATGGGCGACATATTCCCGCCCTGAATCCGTTGTGGCATAGAACTCATCTTGGATGAGCCCCTTGTCAACGGCGAAGTACCGAACAGCGTCCGTTGCTCCTGAAACGGGATCGGCGTATCGATAGCGATAGCAGGTATAGTTTCCGTGGGGAACGGCGATGGAGATGCCGACATTCGTCAATGTGGCTACAAGACTGTCAGGCCCGCTCCAGGTGTCCCCCGCCTGACCCGGATATTTTGCCATCAATCCCGGGGCGATGGACCATCCATCTTCCTCGGGATATGCGTACCAAAGTCCTGTGCTCCGGTTCGTGAGCAACTCGATCCCGCCAATGTAATACCACTTCTCGCTATTGATGGTCGTGTCTCCGACGACAGCGAACTGCGTCGTGTCCGTTTCAATGAGCACGCCAGAAGTGTCGTAGCTCAAATCGAGGTAGGTCCACATGGTCCCAAGTTTCAAGGGCATGATAACGTTGGAGTTCTGTCCCGCCGGCTCGGTTGGTGCATTATCCTCCTCGCAATCAGCGCCAAGGAAGATCATACTGCTCAACAGGAGAAAGAGAATTGGTCGTAGTGATCGCATGAGAGAGCTCCGGAATAAGATCCTCGCGGGGTTTCGTTCTGCACAAATCATCAATGATGCAATGCGAGGTTGTGTCAAGTATACGAAGCACGTGAAGGAAACGCAACGGAGCGCAGATGAAGAAATTGCTAAGACTTTCCTCCCCGATCAGCCTCAAGACTACGCCCATCCGTTCTTTCGATACATCGCCATCCCCTCCTTCAGCGCCCTTCGAATCTGCGCGGTCAATGTCCGGTCGAGCGCGGTAATGTGAAAGCAAGACTTCCCCTTGAGCCGCGCAACCAGTTCCTTCCCCAACACCTTCTTCATCCCGGGATTCGCGTATATCGGCATGAAATAGAAACCGACGTAATGCCGTTGAATCATTAACCCGGCAAAAAAGACCTCGCTCCGCTTCTTCCCCGCAAAGAACACCTCCTTCTGTGACCAGAGCTCATATCGTGAGTCGAGGTCGAAGGTCGCGACCAAGGGCGGAGAGTACTTGGCAAGTAATGGCCGGAGTGCGTCGTAGATCGGCTTGAGCTCGGTGGTGTGCATGGTTCTCTCCGTTGTCTTTATCGCCGGTCGATCATGAGGAGGAAAAAGAGCGCCGGGAGATAAGCAAGCGACGCGAAGAACAACTGACGCGCGTGTGCGCCGGACCGCTCTCGCATGAATCGCACCGCCAGTGCGAGAAAGACGATCGAAAGGAGCAACGCTCCCACAAAATACAGAGTGCCCGTCATTCCCACGAGCGTCGGCATCGCGGATGCAGCAATGAGAGCGACACAGTACACGAGCGCCTGCCGCGCCGATGAGGCTCCGGATGCATCCACGACCGCAAGCATGCGAAATCCTGCGCGTGCATAGTCGTTCCGGTACATCCAGGCAAGAGCAAGAAAATGGGGCATCTGCCAGAAGAAGAGGATGAAGAACAACGCCCATCCCCCCATTGCGACGGATCCCGTCACGGCGCTCCACCCGATGAGCGGCGGCAGCGCCCCCGGAATCCCGCCAATGATAGTCGCAAAGGGTGTGCGGCGCTTCAACGGCGTGTAAATGGCGAGATAGGTAACGATGGTACCAAATGCGAGGATGGTGGCCAGCGTGGTGGTGAACAGCGCGAGAACGATCAGCCCGGCGAGCGCGAGTCCAACGCCAAAGAACATTGTTGCGCGAGGTGTGATCCGTCCCGCGGGGATCGGACGACGGTCCGTGCGCCTCATCATGGCGTCATGTCCCCGTTCGACATACTGATTCAGCGCACCGCATGCGCCACCGACAAGCGCGGTCCCAGCAAACGTCGCGGCAAGTAGAATCGCTGATGTCGACTCAGCAGAAGCGAGATATGCCGCACCGGTCGCCGTAAACACCGAGAGAAGCGTCAACTCAGGTTTTGTCAATGCAAGGTAGTCCGCGGCGCGTCTGAAGTGGATCGTCAACGCGCCGGGCGGCTGTGCGGGTGGGGACATGACTACGGCTTTGCGGGGGGAGCGCCGAGAACTTTTGTGAGCAAGTACGAGGCGATGGAATCAGCCTCGACCGGCTTCAATCCCTGATTCGGCATGGGGTCGTACGCCGGGTCGATCTTGACCGGATTGAGAATGAAAGCCATCAATCCCGGCTTGTTGTCCTTGTACTTCGGCAAGGTCAATTGATACGGCGGACCTACTTTTCGCTTGTCGAACAGATGACAAGCCGAGCATCGCGTGTTGTAGATGTCTTCGCCCGTCGCGCTCGCGGCACTGATTCCAAGCGAAGCCTTGAGTTCCTCGGTGGCGCGGGTGTGAACCATCGCCAGCGTCTCCGCATGCGTGCGCGTTGCATATCCCAACGCAATGTAGTCGCTCAGCACAAGCGTGGCGCCGCCGCAGAGGAGAAAGAAAAGCGCATACGCTGTCGAGGCTGGGATGGCGTTGCGGATGAAGGCATACAGGAAATGCGCGGCGAGGAACAGGAGCACGACCGCCAGCCCCGCAAGGCCATACACGATCCCGGCAAGGGACGCTCCGGGAAGCAACGCAAGCTGCAGGAGAATGAACACCGGCAGAACGGCGAGCCCCGCGACCGCCAACAGCACGCCATACCGCCGGGCGAGTTGTGCCGATGCTTCGTCTTCGCCAAGCTCGTCACGTTTCCAGAGAAACATGATGTAAAGCGTTCCGATTCCCGTGGCAGCCGCCGCGAATGCCAGAAACAGGCCGATGCGCAGCCACACGATGGGCGTCAACAGAACGCTGAAGATCGACGCCGCGCCGGACCAGAGAGCCGGATCAATCGACACGGAAAGCGCGGCGACATACAAGTACACTGCGATGAAGAGGCAGATTACGCCATACGTGCCAAACCGGACGTGCGCGTGCAGATTCGATGAACGATACGAATCGATGTCCCCCTCGATGTTCCCCTCGTGCTTTCGCATCAGCGCGCCGTACGCTTCCAGCAACCCCTGCACACGGAACGTGTAGCGGTATGCATAGAGCAGCGAAAGTCCCGCAAAGAGAAACAGAAACCCGAACCCCGCGAGCGTGACGGCGATCGAGGCGGTCCGCTGAAGGATCTGCGCGAGCGAGAAGACGAGGGACAAGCCCGGGATGACGCCGAGGAACGCGATCAAGCTCTTGCTGGCGAAGGTTGTCTCCGCGAGCGTCCGGGCAAGCTGGAGCGCTGCGGCGTTTCCATGTTCCCGTCCGTCCCGGCTCAGGCGGCGCGAGAGCACCGCGGTGCCAAGCGCAATGCTCAGATACGGGATGAAGACGAGCGCGCTCAGCGCCGCAAGCAGCACCACGAGATGAAAGTGCTCCAACGATTGGGGAAGCGCAAGGTCTTTCAGGAAGTCCATAGGCGGATCACTTCGTGTTGGTCGCCGCAGTCAGCGGCGTATATGACTTCGATTGTTTTGCGGACATGTCGGCGTACCACGCTTCGAACGCGGCGGTGTCCTTCGCAATGACCTTTGTGTACATATAGGCATGATTCAAGCCGCAGTATTCCGCGCACGCGATATCATACGCCGCGACCTTGTTCACCGTGAACCACATCTGGTTGCCCCGGTTGGGAATGACATCCTTCTTGATGCGGAACGCGGGGATGTAGAATGAATGGTTCACGTCGATCGAGCGCAGGTCCAGTTTCACCGGTGCGTTCACCGGAACACGCAGCGTGTCCGTGGTGACGCCGTTCGGATACTCGAACGTCCACTTCCACATCTGCCCGGTCACCTTCAACGGAAGGGCATTCTCGGGGATCGCCGCCTGCATCAGATAGCCCTTCCAGCCGAGATAGAACATCCCCATGAACAGGATGAGCGGTATGACCGTCCATGTGATCTCGAGCGGGATGTTCCCCTCGATGTTCGTCGGGTGCGGATTGCGCTTCCGGCTGTAGCGGATCACAAAGGCGACCATGGCGACGAGCAGTCCCACGAGCACCAGCAGGGAAACGCCGCTGATGAGGAGGAACGTCGTATCGACATAGTCGGAAAATGGCGAGGAGCCTTCAAACATGGTCCGATGTCCTGGTCAATGGAACGCGTAATCGAAGAACAGCAGGATAAAGAAAATGGCAAGCGTCGCGAGGGCGATCACGACGAACCAGCGAAACATCCGGTGCTCGAACTTCAAGTGCATGAAGATGTTCAGCACCAGCGTCGACTTGATGGCCGCAATGACGAGCGCGGTGACGATGACCCAGCGTCCCAGGTCGATGCCGGCCAGCGCGACGGTAATACCCGTGAGCGCAAGCAACCCGAGCCAAATGAGGACGTACTGCCCGTAGCTGACGACGTGCGGTGCGTCGTGCGAATGTTGATCGTTGTGGTCCATGCGTGCGCTTTAATGAATGAGATAGAACAACGGGAACAAGAAGATCCAGATGATGTCCACAAGGTGCCAATACAATCCGCCCAACTCGAGGCGGACGGCGTTGTCCTTGGCGATGCGTCCGCTCGCGATGAATCCCATCATGACCGCGAGGATCGCCATGCCGATGATGACGTGCACCGCGTGAAGTCCGGTCATGACGTAATACAACCCGAAGTAGATGATCTCGCCCGGCGGTTTGCTCAGCAGCACGTCCGATTGCGGGAAGAGGCCGACCTCAAACTTGTGGCTCCACTCAAAATACTTGTTGACCAGGAACGCGAGCGCGAGCACCTGCGTCATGCCCAGCATGATCTGCGCAAGGTGCTTCTTCCCTTCCTGGATCGCCGTGATGGAGAGCGCAACGGTGAGACTGCTTGTCAGCAGGATGATGGTGTTCACCGTTCCGACGAGAGCGTCGAGCTCGATCGCTGCCAGCTTGAACTCGTTCGGGTACTGCAGACGGTACACCGCGTACGCGAGAAACATTCCCCCGAACAGAATGAGTTCTGTGAAGAGGAAGAGCCACATCCCGATCTTGGAGCCGGTGTCGTCGCGATGATGATGGCCGGCGTGCACGGCAGATTCACTTGGTTTCATGGGGGCGTTCATATTCAGAATAGTCGTACGGTCCTTTGGTGACGACCGGGATCTCGTGGAAATTCTCCATGGGGGGCGGCGATGCGACTGTCCACTCCAGCGTCTTGCTTCCCCATGGATTCGCTGACGCCTTTGCTCCCTTGCGCAGCGCCACGATCAGGTTCACGACCATCACAAGCAATCCGAGCGCGAGGACCCACGAGCCGACCGTGGAGATCTGATGGTAGATCGTGTACTCCGGGAGATAATCATAGTACCGCCGGGGCATCCCGAGATAGCCGAGGAAGAACATCGGGAAGTACAGGAGGTTGAACCCGATGGTCGCGAGCAGCCAGGCGACGATCGCCGGACGTTTCGCATACATGCGGCCGAACATTTTCGGGAACCAGTAATGCAGCGCCGCGAAGAGAGCGAAGCCGGTCCCGCCGAACATCACGTAATGAAAATGTCCGACGACGAAGTACGTGTCCTGCACATGGATGTTCACGGCAAGCGTGCCGAGGAGCAAACCGGTGAATCCGCCGATGCAGAACTGGACGATCATCGAGAGCACATACAGGAGCGGGACATCGGGATCGATCGATCCCTTGTACAACGTGGCGATCCAGTTGAACACTTTGATGGCGCTCGGAATGGAGACAAGGAACGTCAGGAACGAGAAGATGAACATTCCCGTGTCGCTCATGCCGACGGTGAACATGTGGTGCGCCCACACAAGCGAACCGATGAATGCGATCGCGAGCGAGGAATAGGCGATGAACTTGTAGCCGAAGATGGTCCGCCGCGCGAACACCGGAAGGATCTCCGACACGACGCCAAGGCCCGGCAAGACCATGATATACACCGCGGGATGGGAGTAGATCCAGAACAGGTGCTGATACAACACCGGATCGCCGCCGAGCGCGGGATCGAAGATGCCGACACCGAACCATCGCTCGATGGCGACGAGCAGCAGCGTGATGCCGATGATCGGCGTCGCCAGGATCTGGATCCAGCCCGTCGCATACAGGGACCAGGTGAACAACGGCATCCTGAACCAGTCCATTCCCGGCGCGCGCATCCGGTGAATGGTCGTGATGAAGTTCAATCCCGTCAGGATGGAAGAGAAGCCGAGAATGAACGCCGCCATCAGCGCCGGAAGAACATTCGTGGTCGTGCGGACGCTGTAGGGGACGTAGAAAGTCCACCCCGTATCGGCCGGCCCTCCGGGAAGCGCGAGCGAGACGAGCGCAAGCACGCCCCCCGCGAGGAAAAGCCACCACGACAGCAAATTCAGTCGAGGGAAGAACACATCCTTCGCGCCGATCATGATGGGGAGAAGGAAATTCCCGAACACGGCAGGCAATCCGGGAATGATGAAGAGGAAGATCATCATGATCCCGTGCAGCGTGAAGAACGTGTTGTACGTTTGCGGATCGACGATCGTCTTTCCGGGATACAACAGCTCCAATCGGATCAGCAAACCGATGATGACGGCGACGGTAAAGAACACCATCATCGTCACGCCGTACAAAATGCCGATGCGCTTGTGATCGGTACTGAAGATCCAGCCGCGCAGGCCTTTGCGCGCCGACGGCTCGTGATAAAAATCCGGACCTGTCTCAACTGCTGTAGTCGCCATACACCAATGCCCTCACATTCAATGTGCCACTTCGAATATGTCTTCTCATATCTGGAAAGGGCGTCAGTCTGATCTGTCACCGTGAGCCTGTCGAACGGTGTCGAAGACTGACGCTGGATATCGGTCATGCTTCGACAAGCTCAGCATGACCAAATTGCCTTAGATTCCAACAGGACTCTCTTAAAACGGCACAAAATCTCGTTCTGTTATGCTGGCGATCGCAATGTTCTTTGCGCCTTGGCGTGATGCATCCAATTCTCTTCCAGGATGCGCTACTTTCTTTTCCGCCGCAGGAACACGATAGCGAATACCGCCACGAACGCGACGATGACCACGCCGCTGACGCGCACGACGTCGAAGGCATACCGCTTCCCCTCCGGATCGTACGTAAAGCAGAAGCTCAACACTTTCGCGATGGTTGGCCCGGTCTTTCCCTCCGACGCCTCCATCACGGCCATCTTGACGTCGAACGGCAAATGCTTGATGCCGAACAGATACCGCGTCACCTTCCCTTGCGGGGAAGCGATGATCAACACACCCGCATGGATCCAATCACGTCCATCCCGTGCGAAGTAGAATCCCGCGGCGTCGGTGAGTGATGCGATCGCGGAGCTGTCTCCCGTGAAGAAACGCCATGAACCGGCCGGCATGGGACGCTCGACCTCGGCGATGTAGTTTTCCTGCTTCTCCTTCGCCAGATCGGGCTTCTCTTCGTGATCAAAGCTGATCGTCACGAGCTGATAATCGACCCCGGGTTCGAGGTCCATCTTCGACACGACCTTTGTCACCTCGGTGAGCAATGGGCTGCAAATGCCGGGACATTTGTAGTACACGAAGGTAAAGACGGTCGGCTTGGTGATGATGGACTTCAACGAAACGAGATGGCCGTCCTCATCATAGAACTCCGTGTCGAGCGGGAGCATGTTGCCCAGTTTCTCGACAATGCCGACCGGAGGTTTGGGCTGATCGTTCTCTGCGGCAAGAGGGGCGATGAGCAGAAAACAAAGCGTCAACACGAATATGAACGAGCGCACGATGATGTTCTCCTTACCGTGCCGCAGCGAGTGCGAATTGATGAAGCGCCGTCCACTCCGAATCAGATAGCCGAGCGACCTCCGCTTTGAATCCGGCGGCGTTCGGATCGGAGGTGATGGCTTTCATGAATGATTCAACAGTCGACGATTTCCCTAGGTGGAGCATACTGGTGAGCGCGCGAGATTCGTCGCGCATCACGCGGCGGAAGAGAGCGGCGCCCGCTTGTGATTCTGGCACAGCCTTCATTGCATTCATGCGTTGCTCGGAGGGAGATGTCTCCGCGGCGACCAAGACCGCGGCTTTCCTTATCGGCATCTGTCCGGGAACGCTCATTCCCTTCGAAAGCTGATACGCCGCATCGAGGCCCTTCAGCGCATCCGGCGAATCCTTCGGGTACCCGGACGTGAAGGTCTGAACATAGTGGATCAGCGCGAATCGGTCGGCGGGGGGAAGATAATTGTACGACGCCATTCCGTTCCGAACGATTCCCTCTTCAAGCGTTTTGTACATCTCGGATATCTTCGGTCCGTTCGTCCAGCCGGTGAGCACCTGGAAATTTCGCGGACGCGGATTCATGAACGAGCCCGCCGGTCCGTCCCCCTG
>JALONE010000097.1 GCA_025455125.1 Bacteroidota bacterium | reverse complement strand
GTCTGCGATGTTGATCAATCCGAGCTGGACACCAAAGAGCTCCGTCGCATGATTGTAGATCCCGATGGACAATCCTTCCTGCCGTTCCGATACCCGCGTGTACGCGCCTACAAGAACTCCTTCCATGCACTGCACTTCGGCGCGGGCGATACTCACATGCAAACCCGTCGCACGATCGGCCTTCACACGATAGCCGCCAAAGCCAATCCCGACAACGGATGCTTCGCTTCGCAGTTCTCCCAAGGTCAGGTTGAGTCCCACGATATCCATCTCCGAAACGATAGCGATTCCTGACAGCGTCGCCCCGGCAAGCCCATCCTTGGCGACAACCGCCAAACCGGCCACGGTCAGGAAATCGATACTCCCCGCCGACACAACCGCCAATCCGCCGAAGTTCAATCCGTGGATTCCCTGCTGACCGACGAGCGCCAGGCCTCCAATACTCAATCCGATGACCTCTCCACCGCTGACAGCCCCAAGACCTCCGAGGTTCATCCCGATGAGCCCTTCTTTTCCCACGAGGCCAAGTCCACCAATATTCACTCCATAGATCCCGCCGTCGGAGACAGCGCCAAGTCCACCAACATTGATTCCAGTCAATCCACTTTTTCCCACCAACCCGAGCGATCCGACTGAGACTCCCGTCATAGCGCCTTCGCTCACACATCCAAGGCCGCCAATCGCGATACCGGTCAGATCACCCGATGTCACGATGCCGAGTCCGCCGAGCATCAGGCCACTGAGCGCCCCTTTGCCGATCACGCCCCCGAGACCGAGACCGATTCCATTGATCGACCCGGCAGCCGGACCGACAACTCCAAGGGCGATCCCATTGATCGATCCAGTGACCGGTTCTCCCGGCTTCCAAAGGGAGATGTTGACCCCATTGATCTCCTCGAGACAGCAATCACTCCAGTTGAATCGAAGTCCATTGTGTCGCGGAGCATTGCCGAACGAAATGCCGGATTCTCCAGCCCCGATCGTGAATGAGTTCCCCGAAGAACATGAGTCAGATTGTCCGAGGAGCAGAACCGGAAGAAAGAGGACAATGAATCCGACGAGGCGAACGGATGAGTTCATGGCACGATCCCGGCAAAGATGACGGAAAGGAATGAATGATAATATACGAAATAGTTGAAAGGGGGTCACGCGCGGTCGAAATGCCAATCCCCGCAAACCATGCGATCTATGGCGCGGGGATCGGCGTGGAACATTCGACCTGCCTGGAATCCAAGTCTAGTGCCGAAACCAATAAATCGCCTTGTATTATGCAGAACTGTCATGCTGAGCTTGTCGAAGCATGACCAAGTATAAAGCGTCAGTCTTCGACAGGCTCAGACTGACGCTCTTTGAAACCACAAGATGACTTTCTGGAACCGGTACTAGTACTTCACATAGTCGATCGTCATGTACCCTGACGTTCCCGCTTCATTGTAGTAGCCAACCATCTTGAACTTCACACGTGTGCTGCTCCCGGTTTGCAGCACAAAATTCCGGTTCGCGTACGGCGTCAGGCGGTGTGTGCCGCTTTCGTAGTTCAGGCAGTTCACGCCGATCACGGCGGTGGTATCGCCGTCGGCGAGGAGCCCGGCCATCGTGCGTCCATCCAGGGCGCCGAACTCCGTGCTGTCGATCATCTTCGCAAGAACATTCCGCGTTCTGTTCAACCCGATGAACGGATACTTGATCGCCGGCATGGACGGATCGACGTTCATATAGGTGAACGTCAACTTGACATCCCATGCGCCGACGGAATCGGTGACGGCGCCGGTATCAAAACTGAAATAGGTCGGCAACGTCTTCACGTTTTCGGTCGTCGTGAACCGGACAACATTCTCCTGGGGAGCGATGGGATTGCTTTCTTCCTTCTTGCAGCTCACAAGAACGAAAGAGAGCGCAAGGAGTGCAACGAGCATCATTCGGTGCTTCATAACGAGTATTCCTTTCTTCTTCATCGATTATCGAATTGTGACGTTCAACCCGCCATACAACTGGCGTGGTTTGATCTGCCCGAAGGGATAGCGGACCGTATCGAACAGGTTGTTCACTCCTGCGAAGAGTTCGACACGATCCATCGGACGCGCCGAGACCCGAACGTCCGACACCTGGTATGCGGGCACATAGGAGTATTGCGGAGCCTCCCCGTCCGTGTAGATCCCCCGGTTGACTTGATCGTCGTTGATCGGCTTCCGGTCGAACCAGCGCATGCGGAGGTCGACCGTTGCATCCAGCACCGGCAGACGGCCGTTCAGCTTCAGGTTCAGCGAGTTCGGCGTCCGAAACGGCAGCAGATATCCGTTTCCGTCAACCGCCCGAACGTGACTGTAGCCGAGCGACAACAACGCTCCTTCAATGGGCTCCAGATCCACATCCACATCCACACCCTCCGTGACGGCGCGATCGACATTCCGGTACGACAGGATCGCAGCACTGCCCGGGGTCGAATTCTGGACGGCGTAGTAGTCGATCAGGTTCCGGAGAGTGTTCAGGAAGTACGTGATGCGGAACCAGACGAGATCCTCGCGGTTGTACTGGGCGCTGATAGTGAACCCGTGAGAGTCTTCCGGTTGCAGATCGGGATTCCCCTTGAGGATGTACCCGACGGAGCTGTGGTCGAAGTCGATATGGAGTTCGAGCAGGCTTGGCTCCCGATATCCGCGTCCGTATGAGGCGCGTAGCGAGGTGTGTCCCGTGACCGGGACGACCGCGCTGATCCGCGGCGCGAACACAGCACCAAACGACGAATTCACGCTGTACCGACCCCCGATCGCAAGCGTGCCGACGCCGAGGTCCCATTCGTCCTCTGCATAGATCACTTTGTTCGAGACCGAGCGAACACCACCGGAGAAACGGGAGGAGTTCATCGTCTCGTCGCTGTATTCCGCTCCCATCGTGAGGATGCTTCGGGCGTACGGGATCAGCGTACCCTGCAGACGATACGACTGCACTACTTCGCGTCCGTAGCTATCCCGGGTCAGGTACCCCGCCCCGGTGGTTTCCCACGAACGGCGGTCGTTTTGCGATTTGTTCGCCGAGAGCTTCAGCGACAGCGCATCGGAGAAGACGTACGTGCCGATGCCGGTCAACGTCAGCTTCTCGTTCCGCGCAAAGTCGCGGAGGAACGTGATGCCGATGTCTCCCGCGAGCCATTCGAGCTCGTCGCGATAATGATCCGCTTTCGCGTCGAGAGAGAAGTGCGGCGTGATCTGACCGTTGACCTTCAGGTTCAGATTCAACCGGTTTGAACCCGGCATCTCCATGAAGTTGTCCGCCTTCAGATAGTCCACACCGCCGAACCGGTTGTAGGAGATGTTGGCGATGGCCCGAACGTCGCCGTCCGGACCGAACACGCTCCTCAGGACGTGCGAACCCGACAGATTCAGGTCCGTGCGTTCGAGCGAACCGAAGGTCCCGGAAAACGCGACTTCGGAACCTTCGGGATTCTTCGTGAGGATATTCACGACTCCGCCTAACGCATCCGAACCGTAGATGGAGGAGAGCGGACCCTTGACCACCTCGATCCGATCCACCATCGAGATGGGGACCTGGCCGAGATCGATCGCTCCGTCGACCTTGCCCGACACCCGCTCGCCATCGACTAGAACGAGGACATGATTGTCGTTCAAGCCGTGCAGCGATGCGCTTTGCGTCTGACCGATGCCTGTTCCCACTTCGATCCCGGTCTGGGCCGCGAGTACTTCCGTCAAGTTCTTGCTGCCGATGACGGAAAGCTCGCGCGCGCCGATGACCTCGGTCAGAACAGGAGCATCCTTGAGAATGTGTTTGTTCAGCGTGCCGGTCACGACGACCGCATCAAGGTTGAACGGAGATGGCCTCAACACGATATTCAGTTCGGTGACCGCCGCAGATTGAATGACGATATTGCGCACGTCTTCGCGACGATAGCCGACGTACGAAATTCGAACATCGTAGTTCCCCTCGGGGATACCGGGAATGGTGAATTCACCATTCGCCGCAACGGTGCTGCCGATCTGCGTGCCGAGCAGAACGACCGATGCACCCACGGCGGGGCGTTGTTCGTCTTCGAAGAGGACTTTGCCGCGGAGCGTGCCCAATTCTGCCGGGGCGCCCAAAAGCGATGCCAGCAGAAGAAAAGCTCCGAACATGAGTTTCTCCTGGAAACACAATGGAATCCGCGTGCGACAGGGAGCAGAAAGCCGCCGCCTCACACGAGGAAATTGGGTTGTGCGTTATCAGGAGATCGCAGGAGGCGCGCGAGGCGCCGAGGGAGAACCGGCAGGAGAATCTGGAAGCATCGCCCCCCGGTCGGGAACGGACGGGAGCGCGACGGATGCGGGAAAGGTGAAGCGCCCAGCCTCATCCGCAAGGGGAGCAGATTGTGCCTCGTGAAGCGACGCTGGGTCGACCATCGTCCAGGGCGCCGCTTCGGACGTCCCATGCTGACTGGTCCGCACATCGACCTGAATCTCCGGGCGGCCCTTCGTCAAGCGCGTACCAAGCTGCCAGACTCCGATGGCAAGCAGCCATGGATAGAAGACCAGGAACGAGAGGACCAGCGGCGTTATGGAGGGACTGATCGAGAACATACGTCACAAAATTATGGATCGATTGCTGCAGATGCAAGAAGATGCGCTTCGAAGTCGATACACTTCGTCACATTCCGGCTGCGTGGGTAACAACGCGGTTGATTCTCTTCCCACAATTCTCTACTCTTTTGCATCAACGAGAGGATCGTACCATGACAAACACTATCACTTCCATGTCCTGCCGTATTATTCGATCACACATGTATGTGTTCTTGTTGCTCGGCTCTACCGCCGCTATCATCTCTGGATGCCGACCAGACCGTCTTACGGCCACGCCTCCAGTCGCCAAGGTCCTCCCCGTGACGCTCGAGAAGCACGGTCACGTCAGGACCGACAACTACTTCTGGCTTCGCGAGCGTGACAATCCCGACGTCCTCGCCTACTTGAATGCTGAGAACGCGTACACCGATTCGATGATGCACCATACACAAGACCTGCAGGACGAACTCTACGACGAGATCGTCGGCCGTATCAAGCAAACCGATAGCTCCGTCCCTTACAAGCAAGACGGGTTTTACTACTATACGCGGTATGAAGAAGGGAAAGAATATCCGATCTATTGCCGGAAGGCAGGTTCGCTCGAGGGAAAAGAAGAGATTCTGCTGAACGGGAACGAGCGGGCCGCCGGACATGGATTCTACTCGGCGGGCGCGCGCATGGTCAGCTCGAACGGACAACTCTATGCGTTCGCGGAAGACACCGTGGGACGCAGATTCTACACGATCCGGGTGAAGGACCTCTCGACCGGAACGGTCCTCTCAGACGATATCCCAGCCACCACTGGCAACATCGCCTGGGCAAACGACAACAAGACCTTGTTCTATTCAAAGCAGGACCCGGTCTCCCTCCGGCCGTACGTGATCTACAAACACAGTCTCGGGACCGATCCTTCCACCGATGTGGTCGTGTACGAAGAGAAGAACATCGAGTTCAGTTGCTGGATCTTCAAGACCAAATCGAAGCAGTTCTTGATGATCGTTTCCAGCCAATCCCTCAGCACGGAGTACCGATATCTTGATGCGGACAAGCCGGACGATCTATTT
>JALONE010000096.1 GCA_025455125.1 Bacteroidota bacterium | reverse complement strand
ACACCATCGCGAGGACCAGCTGCGGACTGACCTCGAGCACCGCGAGCGCATCCGATTCCTGGACGCGGAAGATGAACAGGCAGCTGGGACTTGGAACGGAAAGGACATACTCCGAGTAGAACAACTGGTCCACGGAGCTGACGTTGACACCGACGTTGGTCTGCAGGCGCGAGATGAGATAGGAACCGAACGCTTCCCCAAAACTCTCGTGCACCGCCTGCAGCGTGCGCAACTGATTCTTCGAGAGTCGATGCGGCAGGCGGAAATCAAATGTGATGGCCTCACGCTCCGACGACGCGTCATCGACTCCTCTGGCGACCTCTTTGGCAGGCTCCAGGGGGATCCCGGACAGCAGACTATCGATCTCTTGTTGCGAAAGGATCTCGGGCACGGGACGGTCCTCTTACTGAATGATAAACTTGCTGAAGTACACGTTCTTCATCTTCCCACTCTTCACGAGTTCCCCTACCTTCGTCTGGATCTCAACGCGCAGTTCCTCCCGTCGATCCGGCGTGCTCAGTTCCACGAGTCCCTTGGCCGACAGAATCGTATTCAGGATATCACGCACCTGGAATTCCTTCCTCTCGATTTCGGCTTTCGCCTCCGCATTGCTCACTTCGAATCCGATCGTCATCAGCAGGAATCTCGTCCCGTTCGTGCCGGCGGGATTGATGATGATGTCCTTGATGACGTAGAGCTGCTGTTCCTGTGCCGCCTCACCGTGCTCCTTCGATTCTTCCTCCGTCGCCCCGGTCTTTTCGATCGCTTCTGTTCCGGCGGCAGGAGTGCTCACAAGGAATTTCGCCACGAGGAAGTAGACCAGGACGAACTGAACGACAAAGACGGGAACGCCGATGATGATGAGCTTTTTCAGCGGCAGGCCGGCAGGAGCCGGAGCAGCTGGTGGAGGGGCTTGAGGTGTGGGTTCGGTTGCCATTGCCTGTATCGTTTTTCAACTAGCAAGGGCAAACCATGTGCCATTTGCGTCTCAAGGAAAACAGACGAAATATGGCGATTCTACGACAATTTTAGGGGTTTTTAAGGGAGGGTGATGGTGGTATGGAACCCCTTGGCCACTATCAGACAGCACCCCGCAAGGAACCGTTCTTGCGTCACGAGTTCGTCGATTCCTTGTTTCCAACCAAGAAGACCTCGAGCCGGACCCGCCAGAACTCGATGAGCGGGTCGATCGAAGTATCATACCGCATGTGCGGATCCTTCGTTGTCAGGCGATCGGCGACCTGAATGAGGCTGGTCAGGGCGTCACCATAGGTTTCCCAGTGCTGGTTCGCCACAGCGACCACGACGGGCGCCGGGAAGTTCCAGAGTTCGAGCAACGCGGCCCCCAAATGGTCATGTGTCGAACCGTATTCGCGCCACTCGGCTTCGTAGAGAGAGATCTCCGACGCCATTGCGTTCGCTTCCATCGCGAGGAACCGTTTCGGATCGGACGCGAGCCGCATCAGAAGCGCGATGTCCTGGAGCATCGAGGCGATGTGCGCATGTCCGGGGTCCACGACGCTTCCGGAGGACTGTCCGATGTGCCGGGCAATGATCGAGCGCCCGAGCGCATTCTTCCAAATGCTTTCATAACGACACTTCGCTTCCGGCGGGGCGTTCTTCATCACGCGCTCGAACATCTCGATCCCCAGGATCAGCGACCCGACGTACTTCGTACCGATCAAGGTGAGCGCCTCGCCCACCGAGACGACATTCGCACGGGTCCAGAAGTGAACCGAATTCGCAACTTGAAGGATACGCGCCACAAAGGAAGGATTCTGTTCGATCTCACGTCCCAACAAATTCAGCGAGATATTCTCATTCGAGAGCATCTCCTGGATCCGGGTGAATGCTTTCGACGGAACCGGGAGGTTCGGAAACTTCTGAAGTTCCCTGCGGACCTCGCGCACACGTTGATCGCGCTGCAACCGGATCGTTTGATCGATCGATTCCCTCAGCTCGCCGTCATTCCATGGCGTTGCCAGGTACTGGTCCAGCAAACCCCGGCCGATCGCCTCGAGCATCGGCTCTTTCGCCTCGGTGGGCGCCGCGAGGATGCGCACGCTCCGTTCACATGGTTGACGCAGTTCCTCAAAGAACGCAAGTCCGTCCAATCCCGGGCGGCTTCCATCGGCAATGATGATATCCACCGGCTGGCGGTTCAGGACCTCGAGCGCCTGCTGTGCATCCGCTGCCGCCAGGAGCTGACAACCGGGATGCTGGAGAAAGCGTCTCCAGACCGACTGTTGCTCGTCGTCGGGTGCGACCAGCAGGATCGCCAGCGGCATCACCTCGCCAGTGGTTTCCAGTGCTCCGTGTTGGACATCGATCATGGGCTCCTCCCTGATCCCTGTGACGACCGGGAGGGCGGGCGCCGACTCAACTCACGCCCGTCCCCGGTCATCCATGCTCAGCGATTACCGTTTCAAGTTCACGACCTCATTCAGGAACTCGTCACTCGTCGTGATCACGCGTGCGT
This sequence comes from Bacteroidota bacterium, assembly GCA_025455125.1. Taxonomy (GTDB): domain Bacteria; phylum Bacteroidota; class Ignavibacteria; order UBA10030; family UBA10030; genus JAKAJH01. The sequence continues at coordinate 3,150 of JALONE010000096.1, read as the reverse complement.
TCGACTGGAAGCCGCGCTGCGCCGTGATCATGCGCGTGAATTCCTCGGACAGGTCGACGTTCGATTGTTCGAGGGCGTTCGATTGAATGGTGGAACGCGACGTTTCACCCGCGCTGACGATAACAGGCGTTCCCGCGTTCCCCGTGATGTCGAACATATTGTCACCGACACGCTGCAGACCGCTCGGATTGTTGAACTCGGCAAGCATGACCTGGCCGAGGGCGAGCACCGTGCTATTCGTGAAGTTGCCGACGATCCTTCCGCTCTGCTCGATCGTGATGCCGCTCAGCTCACCCGCCGCATAGCCATCCTGCGACCGGGGCGAAACGAGCGATGTCCCGTTCGACTGCGTGATGCCGGCGAAGACGCCCGCTGTGCCAGCGTTCAGGGCGACGCTCAATGCGTCCGCGCCATTGTTCGGATTCAATCCGACACCTGAGGAACCATCATCATAGGTGAAGGAAGCGAGCGTGCCATCGGCATTGAACGTGATACGGCCAGAGCGCCCGCCCGTGATCGCGGCCGGTGCGCCCACGTCGGCGGACCATGTCCACACGTTTGCGGCATCGGTCTTCGTGTAGCGGACTGAAAGCGTATGCCGGTTCCCCAGCGAATCGAACACCGTGACGAATGATTCTGCGGAATCCGGGAGCGTCGCTTCGGCGGCAAGCGAATCAGCGCCGGCGATCTGCGTCAGTGCGGGGCCCGCGACGTTGAACGACATGACCGGAGCGCCGTTCGCTGGCGTGAGGCGAAAATCGGTCGGCGTGATGCTGGAAACACGACCGATCGAGTCGAACTGAATGTTCCCCGCACCACCGGCAATCGTGCCATTCGTGGCAGCGACCGTGTAGTTCCACGTGTCCGCGGCGGTCTTGGTGAGCGTTACGGTGACGGCGTGCGTCCCACCAAAATCGTCCGTAATGTTGGTCGTTTGAACGACGGAGCCGCCGACGGCTGTGGCGGAGCTGATGTTGCCGGAGAGGGCGACCTCGCCGACGGATGCAGATGCGTTCAGGTTGCCCGAGAAGGTCACTTCGCTCGTGGCGCGTGCCGGGGATTTCTGGTCGAGCGCGATACGGAGATCTTCGAGGCGCGTCCCGGTCGGGAGCGTCCCATCGGGAGCCGCGATCTTGCCCTGCAGAACGGCCCCGGTGCCCGGATGGACGAGACGGCCGGCAGCGTCAACATCGAATGAGCCGACGCGGGTGAAATAGGTCTTGTTTCCCTTGTTCACAACGAAGAACGCATTCCCTTTAATGGCGAGATCGGTTTCCTTTCCTGTGCTCTCCAAGTTGCCTTGCGAGAAGATCGTGTCGATCGTCGCGATAGCCGTTCCCAGACCGACCTGCATCGGGTTGGTGCCACCGCTGTTGGACGAAGGACGGCTCGCGCTGCGAAGGGTCTGCGCGAAGGTTTCGCTGAATGTTGTCCGGCTTCCCTTGAAGCCGATGGTGTTGATGTTCGAGATGTTGTTACCGATCACGTCCATCATGACCTGATGGTTCCGAAGACCGGAAACGCCGGAGAACAACGAACGTAAGAACGCCATGGTACTACCCTCCTTATGTGTATGTGATTCAAATCTCGCCGGACTTCAGTCGGTCGGTCCGACGGGAGGGGCCTCCACCGTCAGCACTCGCTGAAACGGAAGGGCCAGCCCCAAGAAAATGCCAATTGCGGGTTGTGGATTATTGATTGTTGATTTGCCTCTCTCCTCCCTTATTCTGCAATAACTGCGCTGTCGATGTTTGTGAACACATTCTCTTTCAGCCGGTCGCCGTCCATTGCGGTGACGATGGTGCGGTTGCGGACGCTGACGACGAATGCCAGATCGCGGAGCAGGACGAGCGAATCCTGTGCTCCTTTCTCCTGTGCGCGGTCGATCGCGGTCTGCAGTTTCTGCATGTCCGCTTCGTTCAGCGTGATGTTCCGCGACTCCAGCCGCTGCTGGGCATGCTTCGAGATCTTGAGTTCCTGAACCTCCTTCTCAAAGACCTCCTTGAACGAGCGCTCTGGTACCTGCTCGACCGGTGTCCGTTCCCTCAGACGGTCGACGCCGCCGACCGGCAGGAATGGAACGTTCACTCCATTGACGTATTCGGCCATGGCTGCTTATCCCTGCATGATTTCCAAAACATGACTCAACGGAACTTCCACGCCGTCGATGATGAACACGGTGCCGTCGGACTTGAACCGGACGCCGGAGACGATCCCATGCACATATCCCAATGCCGCGACGCTCTCTCCCTTGTCGTCTTCTGCATTGATCTCGAATCGATATTCCCCTGCCGGCAAAGCGTTGCCATTCTCATCCGTCCCATCCCATTGCACGGAATGATCTCCCGCCGTGTTTCCCGCATTCTTGATCGTCTTCACAAGGGAACCGAAGCTGTCGTATACCTTGATCTCCGTCGACGCGACGTGCTGGCCCAGCGTGAAACCCAGCTTCACTTCCGATGTGCCGTCGTGCTTGAATGAATCGGTCACCGCTCGAACGCCTTTTCCGATGAATGTCGCTGCCAGCGCGTTGCTGATCGACGCCGTCAGCGCACTATTTGCATCCAGGCTCTGGCCCAACTGGGTGTTGATGTTGGACAACTGCTCGACGCTGCTGAACTGGGCCAATTGCGCGGCGAACTCCGTCCCTTTCAACGGACTCATCGGGTCCTGATACCGGAGCTGCATCACCAGAAGCTTGAGGAAGTCATCCTTCCCCAGCGTGCTGGATGGGACATCGTTCCGGGTTGTTTCGACAAGGAAACCTGTGTTTACGCCATTGACCATGTCTTCACCTCTGTGCTCTCTGTGTCTTCGTGGTGGCGTCGCTCTAGATGGTCATCTCGATCGTATTGTAGCCCATTGCGCGCAACGATTCCTCGGCCTCCTGGAACGGCTCGTCGCTGACCGTGCGCTTTCCCCCCTCCTGCCGTTGACGCGCTCCGCTTTGGCCGGCCGCATTCTGCAGAGAGGTTTGCATCTCTGCGACGATCTCGATGCGCGGGATCTCGATGTTCTTCGTCATCAATTGCTCGCGCAATTGGGGAAGATTGCCCTCAAGGATGCTCTTCACCTGAGGGGTCTGAACGTCGATCTTCGCCTGCATCACGCCTTCATCCATCGACACGCGGACCACCACTTCACCGAGCG
>JALONE010000095.1 GCA_025455125.1 Bacteroidota bacterium | reverse complement strand
CAGTACGGATCCTGTCGATGAAATATTCCCCAAATTGCCAAAAGCAGATGTACACAAGATCAAGATGCCGTTTGGCGAACTCCATTGAGTTGATGAGACGATCGAGCAGCGGGACGACTTCAGGGGTTTGTCGATATATCCACCACAGTTCATATTCAAACCACTGGAACTCTACTCCCATTCCTTTGAGGCGATCAATGTGTTTGACGGCCGTTTCATCGAAGTTCCCCTTTCGAAGGTGGACGTACGTCACATGATATCCCAACTGCACCATTTGCAGGACTGTGTGATACATCTTGAGACTTCCAGATGCACGATCGGGGAGCGGCGGGATATCGTCGATGATGAGGACGCGCTTGCCGTTGCTTCTGTTGGAAAAGAGATACGGCGACCCCGTCTTGCTGGAATGCTGCCGTTCCAGTTCGCATGCCCATTTGTCGGCAAACGTCCGGGCGTTCACGACTTGATACTGCTTAAATCCGGATCCGGTATTTGTTCCCGCTGTTACTCCCTCGTGATGAATGACCTTCGACGTCGGACAGTAGATGACCTTGTATCCAAGCTTTCGGATTCCAAAACAAAGATCCGTATCCTCGTAGTACGCGGGCGCATAACGTTCATCGAACCTGCCCAGCCGCTCGAACAGATCACGACGGACCATGAGCGCTGCCGCCGAGCAGTAATCCACTTCACGAACGAAAGTGAACTTCCCGATCCTCGGGTCCTGCCCTCGACCGTAATTCCACCCGGTGGCGTCGCTAAATACCGCTCCGCCCGCCTCCTGCAGCATCCCGTTCGGGTACAGCAACATCGAGCCGGCAGCACCCACACGCGCGTCGCGGATAAATTGTTGATGAAGTTCCGTCAGCCAACCGGATTGTGGCTCGGTGTCATTGTTCAAGAAGACGATGAACTCGCCGCTCGCGTGCAGAGCAGCAAGGTTGTTCCCGCCGACAAATCCCAGATTCTGCGGTGCCCGGACATACGTCATCCGCCGTGCGTAGGTCTCGAGCAGAGGCGGCGTGTCATCGACCGACGCATTGTCGACGAGAATGACCTCGTAATTCCCATAGTCGGTGTTCTGTTCGAGTGCGCGCAGACATCGGACGGTGAATTCCACTTTGTTGTAGCACAGGATGAAGATGGAGATCAGAGGGACGCGTGTCCGTTGCGTCGGATGAAACGCGATCGAACGCGCATCGATCGGTGCCAGTCCAGACGGAGACCGGAGCAGATGCGTCGTCATGAAGTCGGCGACGTGCGCCATGCCAGGCTGATCCGCGACACATCGGGCATACAACGCGAGGGCTCGGTCAGCATTTCCCAGCTCTTCAGCGACCCGGCCGAGGTAGAACATGCTGAACCAGTCGGCGGGGGACAGCGAGACCGCCTGGAGAAAATAGTGTTCAGCTTCCTTCCATTCGCCAAGATGGAACGCCGCTCTTCCGCGGAGATGAGCGACACGGCCTCGCAGGTCGGCCGCCATTGCACCGTTCGCAAGGAGGCCGTCGAGGTACGTCTTCACGCCAGCGGAATCCGCCTCATCGTAATGGCGTTGCAGCGTCGATTCGATTTCGGTTATGGTCAGCGGGGTCATGCGTTCACCGGGATGCGTCATGGGTCATTTCTTCGTTCGCGATCGGGACTGTTGAACGGGCCGTTTGTGTTGTTCGACCTTCGGCAACGCAGCCAACACGTCGTCAATGTGGGGATGATCAGGATTGAGGCGTTTCACCCGCTGGAAATAATCCGCCGCTCGGGCATACAATTTCAGGCTCAGCATCGCGCTTCCCAGCGTGAAGTACGCGTCCACATCGTCCGGCGCCAGCTGCAGGATGCGAAACGCCGCATCGCGTGCTCCTTCGGCGTCCGAACACTCGAGACTGACATCGGCGAGATTCCGCACGATCGTCACATCTCCGGGGACATTCGCTGCGCCGTCGCGGAGAATGCGCCGGGCGTCTTCCGTGTCCCCTGCATGGTAGCGGATCGCGGCGAGTTCGTTGTACGCCTCGGCATAGTGGGGATCGAGCCTTACGACCTCGCGCAAAGCGGCCTCCGCTCCAGGATGATCTCCTGCGTCTCGCAGTTCTACCGCCTTCGCGAATCGTTCTTTCACGACTGCCGCAGCGACGCCTGTCCCATCCGCCACATCGCGCTTGGTCGTCGCAGGCTTGACAGCTGCAAAGAACACCTGCTCGGGTCCGAGATAGCCGTAGAATTCCGACCAGACCCCCAACGCACGGGGCTCCCCGAATCCGGCACGAAGCAGATCGTCCAGAATCCGCCAGCCGAAGTGATAGTATGCAAGACAACCCTCCTGGCTCAACGGATCGCCGTGATACTCCGGAGGAAGCAGATGTTCGATCGAGCCATCGTCCCGCACACGGGCACGGACAACATGCTCATACGAATTCGGCGCGAAGGGGACCGAGAACAGGAAGATACCACCGGGCCGCAGGACACGACAACATTCGGCAAGGGCTCGATCATACGCGGGGATATGCTCCAACACTTCGAAGGAGAGGATCGCATCGAATGATGCCGTGCGATAGGTGAGCCGCGTGAGGTCTTCATTGCGGATGCCCCGGCTGTCAACCCCGCCTAGGGGAACGGCGTTCCCCAGAAACTCGCTTCCTTCCACCGAACCAAATCGCTGCCGGAGCTGATGGTAGAGCGATGTGGATTGCTCGGTCACATAGATGAGCTTGCCCTGCCCCAGACCCAATTCTATCTTCGCAATGTGGAGAGCCGCGCGCATACGGTTATTCAATCCGCAGGTCGGACACACCATGCGTTCGCGCCAATTCGGAACACGTGTTCCGTTACGCTCGCCTGCGTATTCCAGATCAACAAGGAACGACGACTCGGTGCCGCACACGGCACAATGACCCGGGACCGCAAATTCGCCTCCATGGGCCATCCAATGCTGTTCCCGCTCCTCTTGCATTCGGCGACCAGCCATGTCTGAATCGTGACTTGCGCGGTACTCTCCGAGAGAGCGGTAAACGCGGACGGGGAGATGGCCGTTCTTCCGTCCTGCTTCGGAAGAAGTTCTTCGATCGGTCTGTCGTCGCTCCAGCGCTTCCATCAGATCGGCTGCTGCACGATGCTGCGGGTCGAGCGCCAAAGCCCGTGCCACGTGCACGAGAGCCTCTTCCACCAAGCCCCTCTGAATGGAGGATCCTGCATAAGCGACATGGATATCTGCATCATGCGGGTCGACGGCGAGGGCTCCCCGGAGCAAGTCCGCCGCCTCATCGATGCGTCCATCCGCGGTTCGCAACTCTGCCAAGTTCTTTCGGATATTTGTGTCTCGTGGAGCAAGCGCATGCGCCCGCTCAAGTTGTTCGACAGCTTCACGCGTACGACCCATCCTGTAGAGCAACACGGCCAACTCATTGGCGATCGCGCCGTCTTTGACGCCGGAATGGACCGCCTGCTCCAGAGCGGCGATCGCATCGGGCAGTTTCCCTTCAGAGCTCAGAACACGCGCGCCGTCGATGACTTCGAGGACGTCGATCGAAGCACTTGCGACCTCTCGCAACGCCGAACGGACGGCATTCAGATATCCGGCACCGTGGCGTTGGTCGGGTTCCAGATGATTCCCCTCCGCCCACTCATTCCATGCATTGAGGAACACCAGACGACGGTCGAACGGCCGTTGTTGCACGCGCCGCAGTTCGAGCGTCAACCATTTCTGGAACTCTTCCGGCGAGGCTTCATGCCACACCAGCGGATTCTTCGCACGGCGCGGCGTGTTGTCCCACCCCGGGACAACGCTCGCAAAGAATCGGTCATCCTTGGCGGCACGCGCGGACAGCTTTGCCAGTTCCGGCCACACGGCAGCATAGGGTGCAACGATCGGATCGCCGGGGAGACGTTCCACACCGAGGGAACGCTGATGCTGCTCAGCAACGTCCAAGGCAACACCGAAGTTCGGCTGGAACAGAACCTCGCCGTCAAAACCTTCGGCGATCCAGCTCCGCTCGTTCTCCTCAAACGACGTCTTGATCGCCAACAAAAATAGTCCCGGCAATCCCGCATCGCGTGCAAACGACCGCCATCGCGCGATCATCTGCGACACTTGCGGAATGTTCGCCGGTCGGTAGATCAGGAAGACCGGTTTGCCGTCGATCCTGACGGCGCGGGGATCGCGGAAGAACGGAAGCAACCATCGGAAGTGTGCAGCATCATCGAGTTCGCCGCCGTACGTTTGCGGCTGGATGATCTCCTGTTCCTGTCCGTCCCATCGCCTGGTCCAGTTCTCATTCGCCCATGCGAGGCAAAACGAGATGTCGGGATCGCCTGTTTCAAGCATCTCCAGGAGAGGCCGTTCCAGCAGGAGTTTTCCGTCGAACCAGTAATGCCAGAAGCAGAATCCTTCTATGCCATGTGCACGGGCCAGTTCCCCCTGTGCGCGCCGCGCCTCCCGGAGGCGCAAGTCATAGAAGCCAAGATCTGCCGGCAAATGCGGCTGATAGTGTCCTTCGAACAGCGGTTTGGCTTTCGCGACATTCGTCCACTCGGTGAATCCTTTTCCCCACCACCGGTCGTTCTCCGGGATCGGGTGGAATTGCGGCAGGTGAAAGGCAATGAGCCGCGTCGCCGCATCAGCCCTCCGCGCGGCATGTGCCACCGCGTTACCGGCACTCGATCGCGCCAGAACCTCTCGATAGACCCGCTCGATCTCATCGACGTTCTCTTGCATTCCACGGACCGGACCGATCCGTTTCCGGAATTCCTCCGCCTTCGTCCGATCATTCACAAAGACAGAAATCGCGCGCGCCAGGTCGTCCACATCCCCCGGCGTGACGAGCAATCCGTTGACGCCATGGTTCACAGCCTCCGGGATCCCGCCGATGTTTGAGGCGATGACGGGCACCCGCGCATGAAGCGCCTCACGGACAACGTGACAGTAGCTTTCGAAACGGGACGGAACGATCACGACATCGGATTCCGCCAAAATGGAACCGAGACTCTGTTCATCATACGGTCCCGCATACCGGACGCGCGAATCGCGCTCTGCTTCCTCGATCCATTCCTTGAAATAGCGATCATGCACCGGATGCCCGTGGATGTGCAGCGCGATATCGGGTGCAGCGATGGAGCGGAACGCACGAATCGCGACGTCGAGTCCTTTCGTGTGGTAGATCCCACCCAGGAACGCGAAACGCAACACACGATTATCCCGCTTCCACGGTTGGACGCCAAATTCCCGGACGCCGTGCGGAACGACCCGGAGATGCTCGTGACGGAATCCGCTCTTCTCAAGGACGGATCGCATGAAGCGTGACGATACGATGATCTCATCCGCCGCGTGGAATGCTGCACGCGCTCCGTTGGTGCGCCGCTCAAGGACAGCACGAACGGAGTCGAGCCGCGCGGGAGACGCTTCCCCTCCATTTCTATCGATATGACATCGGGCGCACTTCTCCATGCTCTCCGGACCGGCAAGACAGTATTCCCCGGTGGAGTGAACGAGATGGATCTGATCGCACAGCAACCACGCGTCGCGCACAGTCATCACCGTGCTAATGCCCCGGTCTGCGACAGCGTTCACACTGAGCGCGGACACTCCGATCGAATGCTGGAAGTGAACGACATCGGCCTTCGTTTCGGATGCATACGTAGCGATAGC
>JALONE010000094.1 GCA_025455125.1 Bacteroidota bacterium | reverse complement strand
CAGCGCCAACACCTGCATCGTGACGGTGCATGGACGCGACATCCATCCCGGAACGGCGAAGAACATCATGGTGAATTCGGTCCGGGTCATCGCGGACATCATCGCGCGCCTGCCGAAGAACATGGCCCCTGAGACGACTGAGGGATACGAGCCCTACATCCATCCGTACGTCCTTGAAGGCGGAGTGGGCAAATCGTCGATCAAGATTCTGTTCCGTGATTTCGAAACGAAAGGATTGGACGAGCTTAGGAAGATCGTGGAACAGGTGGTCGCCGAGGTGCAGACGATGTATCCGAAGGCGAAGATCGAGATGCAGATCATCGAATCGTACCGCAACATGCGCGAAGGCGTTGAAAAGGATCCGCGAGTCATCGAGTATCTGTTCGAAGCGGCCAAACGAGCGGGGATGGATCCGGTGTGGAAGCCCATTCGCGGCGGCACGGATGGCTCGCGGCTGACGGCGGACGGCCTGCCGACGCCAAACATCTTCACCGGTGGAGCGAATTATCATAGCAAGCGTGAATGGGTGTCGGTGTGGGGGATGGAGAAGTCGGTCGACACGGTCGTTCAGCTAATGCAGATCTGGACCGAAAAGGCGCGCTAGCCTTATGCGTCTCTTCGCCGGCGGTGCGAGTGCAAGCAAGACGGGACTGCGGCTGTATTCTGCTGCTGCGGTCCTGCTTCTCCTGTCGCAGGCGGTGTTGGCCCTCCCATCGCGGTCCATCGCCGACTCCGTTCTAAGTCGCTTTCTGCGGTATGTCGTCATTGACACGCAGTCGCAGCCGGACGCTGAAACCACACCCAGCACTGCTAAACAACTCGACCTCTCGCGCCTGCTCGTCTGGGAACTCCGGGATCTCGGTGTCACCGAGGTGGTACTCGATGAGTATGGGTACGTCTATGCATCCATTCCGTCGAATCTTCCCGCGTCTCATCCTGCACGAACAGCGGTCCCTGCCGTCGGCCTGATCGCGCACGTCGACACATCACCCGACGTGACCGGGACGAATGTCAAGCCGCAGGTGATCACAGCGTATCCGGGCGGGGACATCGTTCTCCCCGGCAATCCCGCAAAACCGTTGCGCGCAGCAGAGAATCCCAAGCTTCGGCCGCTCGTCGGAACGACCATCGTCACGACCGACGGAACGACCCTCCTTGGAGCGGACGACAAAGCCGGGTGTGCGATCATCATGACGGCTGTGGAACGCCTGATGAAGGATCCGTCCTTCCTGCACGGCGACGTGAAGATCTGCTTCACGCCGGATGAAGAGGTCGATGCGGGGACGAGGCACTTCGACCTGAAGCGCTTCGGTGCGCAGTTCGCGTATACGATCGATGGAGGGACGACAGGAGAACTGAACAAAGAAACGTTCAGCGCGAACAGCTGCGTCGTGACCGTGACGGGACGCGACACCCATCCGGGGGATGCGAAAGGCGTCATGGTGAATGCGATGCGCGTTGCGGCTGAGATCGTCTCACGATTGCCGAAGGATCTGGCCCCCGAGACGACCGACGGATATCAGCCCTTCGTCCACCCGCACGAAATGACGGGAGATGTGGGAGAGGCGCGCATCCGAATGCTCTTCCGACATTTTCAAACGGAACGGCTCGACTCATTGAAAAGGACCGTCGAGCTCGCCGTGCAGCAGGTCCGGACGATGTATCCAAAGGCGGTGATAACGGTTGACGTGAAGAAGTCATACAGGAACATGGCCGACAAGATCGCCGAGGATCCCCGCGTAGCCAACTATCTGTTCGAAGGTGCGCGGCGAGCCGGTGCGAACCCCTACTGGGCGCCGGTGCGTGGCGGGACGGATGGCTCGGACCTGACGGAAGCGGGGCTTCCGACGCCGAATGTCTTCACGGGGGGAGAGAATGCGCACAGCATTCATGAATGGGTTTCAGTACAGGGGATGGAGCGTTCCGTGCAGACCGTGCTCGAGACGCTTCGCGTGTGGGTCGATTCTGTTCATTGATTCGAAGAAGGAGAACGTATGGAACACCAATCGCTTGCGTCAAGCGGTTTGCCGGATAATGCCTACAAGGAACTAAAGCCCGGCGAGGAATACAAGCCGATCATGGCGGCGGACAAGACGTACGACGAGGTGACGCCATGGTCCGTCTTTTGGGGATTGATCATGGCGGTGCTGTTCTCCGCCGCGGCGGCGTATTCCGGTCTGAAGATCGGACAGGTCTTTGAGGCCGCGATTCCCATCGCCATCCTCGCCGTCGGCATTTCCGGACTTGCCGGGAAGAAGGGAGCGCTGGGACAGAATGTGATCATCCAATCCATCGGCGCGAGCTCCGGCGTCATTGTGGCCGGCGCGATCTTCACCATTCCTGCGTTGTACATCCTCGCCCTTCCCCCGAGTTACTTCCAGATGTTCATGGCCTCCGCGCTCGGCGGATTCCTCGGCATTCTCTTCATGATCCCGTTCCGGAAGTACTTCGTGAAGGACATGCACGGAAAGCTCCCGTTCCCCGAAGCGACGGCTACGACAGAGATCCTTGTCGCAGGCGAAAAGGGAGGAAAGCAGGCGGCCGTCCTCGCCGTCAGCGGCCTCATCGGCGGATTGTTCGACTTTGCGTTCAGCGCGTTCGGCTGGTGGTCCGAGGTCATCACCACGCGGATGTTCACATGGGGCGCCGACCTCTCCGACAAACTGAAGCTGGTGTTCAAGGTCAACGTGTCGGCGATGGTGTTCGGGCTCGGGTATATCGTCGGACTGAAGTATGCCGCCATCATCGCGGCGGGCTCGTTCCTCTCCTGGTTCGTTCTCGTTCCGCTCGTGTATGAGTTCGGTCAGCATTTGACGGTTCAGATCGGACCGACGGCCACGATGCTCATCGCGCAGATGTCGCCTGAGGATATCTTCCGAACCTACGTGCGGCAGATCGGCATCGGCGGCATCGCGATGGCGGGGGTCATCGGCATCATCCGGTCCTCGAAGATCATCGCGGGGGCATTCAAGCTGGCCTATCACGAGATCTTCCTCCGCAAGGAATCGGAAGAGGCCGGACTGCCGCGGACACAAACGGACATCAAGATGTTGTGGATCGTGATGCTCATCCTGCTGACGGCACTTCTCATCTTTGTCTTCTTCCAGGGCTCGGTCGTCTTCAATCTCGTGCACGCGCTCATCGGCCTGCTCATCGTGATCGTCATCTCGTTCCTCTTCACGACCGTGGCGGCGAACGCGATCGCGATCGTCGGAACAAATCCGGTCTCTGGCATGACGCTGATGACGCTCATCCTGTCGTCGCTTGTGTTGTGGCAGGTGGGCATCAGCGGCGATACGGGAATCCTCATCGCCATGATCATCGGCGGCGTGGTCTGCACGGCGCTTTCCGTCGCGGGGGGATTCATCACGGACCTGAAGATCGGATACTGGATGGGCACGACGCCGAAGAAGCAGGAAACCTGGAAATTCCTCGGCGTTCTGATCTCCGCCGCGACGGTCGGTGGCGTCATTCTCGTCCTGAACGAGGCGTACGGATTCACGGGGAAGGATGCGCTGGTCGCTCCGCAGGCCAATGCGATGGCGGCGGTCATTAAGCCGCTGATGTCGAATGCCCCGACGCCGTGGGTGCTCTATCTGGTCGGTGCGGTCATCGCGCTCCTGCTCGTGGTTCTGAAGGTCCCGCCGTTGGCGTTCGCGCTTGGCATGTACATCCCGCAGGAATTGAACACGCCGCTGCTCTTCGGCGGATTCATCGCATGGTTGGTGTCTTCGCGGAAAAAGGACGAGAAGCTGAACAACGCGCGCTTCCAGCGCGGCATGCTCATCGCCTCGGGCTTCATCGCCGGCGGCGCGTTGATGGGCGTCTTCAACGCGTTCCTGAAGTTCATGGACCAGCAGTGGGCATTCGGTTACGTCGATTGGTTCAATACCCACTGGGCGGAATCGGCGAATGGCGAGATCACGGGATTGGCGATGTTCGCACTGCTGTTCGCGTATGCGCTGTGGGATACGATGCGCGGTAAGCCGGAATAGACCCGTTTCAGTGTACAAAGCAAAGGGACGCGTTGCTTTTCTTCGCAACGCGTCCCTTCTTATTTATCATCTGGACAAGCTGAAGCTTGTCCCACTACCGATGCAGTCTGACCTTGTCGCCTTCGACGATCCCGTACTTGTCGGCGATTCCGGCGTTCGTCTCCAGGACGAATTGTCCCGGCTCCTTTGCCGCGTAGGTCTCCTCCGAGTACGGGGTCGTGTTCCGGTGGATCGTGGTGATCGTGCCGGATGCGCTGATGAAGAATATGTCAAGGGGGATGATCGTGTTCTTCATCCAGAACCCAAGCGGCTGCTCGTATTCAAAGATGAAGTACATCCCCTGCAATTCCCCCAATGTTGGACGTCCCATCAGTCCATCCTGACGCTTCTGTGGCGTTTCCGCGATCTCGACGTCGAGTGTCACTGCGCTCGAACCGTCCGCCCGGAAGACCGTAACGGTTCCATCCTTCTTGAACAACGGTCCGGTCCCGGAGTTGTCGCTGTGCTTCTGAGGAAGTATCATGAGAAGGATTCCTGTCACCACGACGATGGCCACGACCGCCACGGGCCAGCGGCGCTTCGTGTGCTTCTGTTCGGGATGGTGTTTCTTCTGCTTGCTCATGGATTCCTCAGCGAATGGTCCCCGCGTATCTCGGCGCGAGCGGGTAGAGGGGTTCAATGTCAACTGGGACATCCTTGAGTCCGTTCAACGCATCGCGCATCGCGGGACGCATGACGCCGTACGTGTCCAGCAACGCCTTGGCCTTCTCGTATGATCCCTCCGCCTGAAGCGACAGAATGTCGCCCGTGAGTGCCCGAACCGCTTCTGCGATCTTCTCTGGTACGACGGAGAACTTCTTCGTTCCCTCATCATACCTGATCGCGCCCGCGTCCATGAACCGGTTAAACTGCACCGCGACTCCCTTGCCGTGCGCCTCGTTGATGCCGAACCGGACGGAACGGAACATGCTCGCGAGGAAGGTCGTGTACATCTCCCGTTCCATCCTTCCATCAACCAATCCCTTGTCGATCAAGTATTGAAGCGCGAACAACCCCATCGCGTCGGCCTTTGCTTCTTCGACCGCGGAATATAGATCCTTCAACTCCTGACGCACGGTCGTCTTCTTGCCGTTCACGGTGATCCCGTGCGGTCCGAGGCCGTGCATCAATTCGTGCGCGAGGATGTGCGTGAAGAAAGCGTCGAAACTGACGTCGGCGAGCGCGGCTTCCGGGAGGACCGAGGCGGCGATCGGCTTCAGCACCTTGTTGAATTTTGCTTCCTGCACGTTCTTCAGCATGACGCGCTTTGCCCCCTTCTCGCGAACGACGCGCTCGTCGTTGGGGAGATTGAACGCGGCCGTCTGCACCCCCCGGTTTCCCTCACCGGCGGAATACAGGACGTCGACCACCCGGATCGGGGCCATTGAGCCGAGCTTGGGATTCCGATACCTCGGTTCGAGCGGTAGGTTGTTTTCAATGTCCTGCAAGAAGGAACTGAACTGGCCATTTTCGAAGCAGGGATATCCAAACATAAAGAAATGAAATTTCTTCAACCAATAATTCGACCGGATATTGGTATTTTTACCAATATTGGTGAAGCCCATCAGGAGAATTTCTTGTCGTACCAAAGGAAAATCAGGGAAAAGCCGGCAA
>JALONE010000093.1 GCA_025455125.1 Bacteroidota bacterium | reverse complement strand
GATCGGGGTTTCGGTGCTGGCCCCCGCGTACAACGAAGAGGCGACCGTTGTTGAAAGCGTGCGGAGTCTGCTCAAACTGAACTATGGTCTCTTCGAGGTCATCGTCATCAATGACGGCTCGAAGGACAGGACGCTCCAGCGACTGATCGACGAATTCGGACTCTTTCAGTCGAACCAGATCTATGCTCCGGAGATCCCCTCAAAACGGGTGCGGGGGATCTACCGCTCGCGCGTCGCATCCTACAAGAACCTGGTCATCGTCGATAAAGAGAATGGCGGAAAGGCGGATGCGCTGAACGTTGGCATAAACGTCGCTCAATACGAACTTGTCTGCGTCATCGATGCCGATTCGATCCTCGAAGAGGATGCGCTGCAAAAGGTCGTCAAGCCATTCCTGGAGGACCACCGTGTCGTCGCCGCGGGAGGGATCGTCCGCATCGCAAACGGATGTGAAGTGAAGAACGGGCGTGTCGTGCGAGTGGGACTTTCGACGCATTTACTCCCACTGTTCCAGGTGGTCGAATATTTCCGGGCGTTCCTCTCCGGACGAATGGCGTGGCTCAATATGAATGCGCTCTTGATCATCTCGGGAGCATTTGGTCTGTTCCGACGGCAAGCGGTGATCGATGTTGGAGGCTATCGTACGGACACCGTGGGAGAGGACATGGAGATCGTCGTCCGAATGCACCGAACGTTCCGGGAACGCCGGCGGCCGTATCGGGTGATCTTTGTCCCCGACCCCGTATGCTGGACCGAAGCGCCCGAATCGATCCGCATCCTTCAGCGTCAGCGGAACCGATGGCATCGGGGACTGATGGACGTCATGCGATTCCACGGAAAGATGCTGTTCAATCCGAGATATGGCGCAATCGGCATGTCTTCGATGCCGTATTACCTGTTCATCGAGCTGCTGGGTCCCGTGTTCGAGTTCATCGGCTACATCGCGACGATCATGCTTTTCGTCCGTGGGACGGCGAACCTTGACATGGCGATCCTGTTCTTCGTCGTGTCGTTGCTGTACGGCGTGATGTTCTCGGTGGGCGGCGTATTGCTTGAAGAGATTTCGTTTCGACGGTATCCCAATCCGAAACATCTCGTCTTGCTGCTGTTCATCGGTGTTCTCGAAAATTTCGGATACCGGCAGTTGACGGCATGGTGGCGTATCCGTGCATTCTTCGATTACGCGCGAGGACAGCGGGGATGGGGAAAGATGCAGCGAAAGGGCTTTCGCGTCGGCACGTGAGGAAGGGGGATGCGCCGGGGGTTCTGCTGGAAGTGAATGCGGAAGGGGAGGGATTCGAACCCTCGAACGCCCGGAGGCGTTACCGGTTTTCGAGACCGGCCGATTCAACCACTCTCGCACCCTTCCGGAAGAACAAGAATGAACTTAAATATACGCATTTTCCATTTTAATGAAAAGAGTGTTTTGAAACTCTCCGGGGGCTTCCGGTGTTTTAATCCGCGAAGCGACTACCCTTGAACGAAGGAGAGTATCATGACTGAAACGAATTCCCGCAGATCATTTCTTCAGCGGTCGGCGCTCGGCGTTGCCGGGCTGAGTGTTGCCAACCTAGCGCTTGTCGAGGATGCCGTTGGATCCGGCATTCCCGCTGTCCCCGCCGTTGCTCCCTATGCGGCGAAACCATTGAAGCCTTCGACGCTGTCGATGAACGGCATTTCCCGAAGGACGATGGAAGAGCACTACAAGCTCTACGTCGGCTATGTCAACAAGGCGAACGAGATCCTCGAAGCCTTGAAGACGGTGGACCATTCAAAAGCGAACCAGACGTTCAGCCCGTTGCGCGCCCTGAAAGTTGAGCTCTCATTCGCCGTCGGCGGAATCAAAAACCACGAGATCTACTTTGACCATCTCGGCGGCAATGGCGGTGTGCCGACGGGCACCTTGCTCGAGCAGATCAACCGCGACTTCGGCTCGTATGAAGCGTGGGAACGGGATTTCCGTGCGACTGGCTTGGCAGCCCGCGGCTGGGTCTGGCTGGCATACGATCTCGACCGGGGCGCCCTCTTCAATTATCTCGGCGATGCCCAGAATACATTTCCCATCTGGAACGCCGTTCCCGTCGCTGCGCTGGACACGTATGAGCATGCGTATTTCATCGACTATGCGACAGACCGGAAGACGTACATTGATGCATTCATGAAGAACCTCGACTGGAACGCCGTCGAGGCGCGATTTGCCGCTGTTCCACGAAAACCGTAAACGGAAGGAGATACGATCATGGCAATTCAACAAGGAGCACAGGCTCCCGAGTTCACGCTGTTCGATACGGAGCGAAAGCCGCGTTCCCTGAGTGAGTTCCACGGCAAGAAGACCGTGCTGGTATTCTATCCCGGAGCATTCACGGGCGTGTGCACCAAAGAGATGTGCTCGTTCAGGGACTCCCTGGCACAGTTCAACTCGTTGGGCGCCCAGGTCGTCGGCATCAGCGTCGACTCCCCGTTCGCGAACAAGGCCTTTGCAGCGCAGAACAATCTGGACTTTCCGCTGCTCAGCGATTTTGACCGTGCGGTGAGCAAGGCATATTGTGGAGTGTATGAGGAGTTTGCCGGGCTCAAAGGGTACATGGCGTCGAAGCGGTCAGTGTTCATCCTTGATCCGAATGGCAGGGTCACCTAT
Source organism: Bacteroidota bacterium (assembly GCA_025455125.1). Taxonomy (GTDB): domain Bacteria; phylum Bacteroidota; class Ignavibacteria; order UBA10030; family UBA10030; genus JAKAJH01. Next base: position 3,055 of record JALONE010000093.1, on the reverse strand, counting down.
GTGTGGATCTCTGAGAATCCGGGCACGGAGCCCAATTATGACGAGGTCAAGAAGGCACTTGCCTAGTGCCAACACCAATAAGTTGCCTTGCATTAAGGCGTACGGTCATGCTGAGCTTGTCGAAGCATGACCGTGGATCAGGCGTCAGTCTTTGACACCGTTCGACAAGCTCACGGTGACATGCTCAGACTGACGGTCTTTGCAAAACACAAGACGACTTTCTGGAACCGGCACTAGGATGCGAACGGTTATGGAGAATTCTCATGCTCAAGGTCGGCGACAAGGCCCCTGATTTTGCGCTTCCCTCGACGGACGGCACGATCATGCGGCTGAAGGATCTTAAAGGGAAGAAGACCGTGCTCTATTTCTACCCGAAGGACAACACCTCCGGGTGCACGAAGGAAGCATGTGCATTCCAGGAGAACCTGGCGGGAGTGAAGAAAGCTGGGGCGGCGATCGTCGGCGTCAGCGCCGACAGCATCGCATCGCACCAGAAGTTTGCCGGCAAGTTCGGTCTTCAATTCCCGCTCATCAGTGACGAATCGCGCGAAATGCTCAGCGCGTACGGCGTGTGGAAGCAGAAGTCGATGTACGGCCGGAAGTACTTCGGCATCGAGCGGACGACATTCGTGATCGATGAAAAAGGGATCGTTCGACACATCTTCGAAAAGGTCAAGGTGAACGGGCATGTGGACGAAGTCCTCACCGTTCTCCGATCAAAGGAATAGCCATGGTCTACGTTACTCGGCGTGAAACGTTCAGCGCCTCTCACCGGCTGTATAATCCGGCATGGACCGATGCGCAAAACGAAGCGGTCTTCGACAAGTGCAACAGTATCCACGGTCACGGACACAACTACGTTATCGAGGTCACGGTGGCGGGTGAGCCCGATCCGCAGACGGGATACGTCCTTGACCTGAAGCTGCTGAAGCAGATCATCAAGCGGGAGTTCGTAGACAAGGTGGATCACAAGCATCTGAATCTGGATGTCGAGTGGTTCCGGTCGACCATCCCGACGGCGGAGAACATTGCTCGTATCGCATGGGATGTTCTCCGGCCGAAGATCCCTTCCGGCACGCTGTATCAGATCCGGCTCCATGAAACGGAAAACAACGTCGTCGAATATCGAGGTGCATAATGCCGATCGACACGAAACATCTTGAACCATTGGTGAAGGAATTCCTGAGCGGTATTGGGGAAGATGCGGAGCGGGAAGGACTGCGTGAGACCCCGGGCAGGGTCGCGCGGATGTATGAATTTCTTACCAACGGCTACCGCCAGGATCCAGTCGAGATATTGAATGGCGCGGTCTTCGAGGAGCGCTACAGTGAAATGGTCATTGTCCGGGACGTCGACTTCTTCTCGCTGTGCGAGCATCATCTGATCCCCTTCTTCGGGAAATGCCACATCGCGTACATCCCGGATGGCAAGATCATCGGACTAAGCAAGATGCCGCGTATCGTGGAGATCTTCGCGCGACGTCTCCAGGTGCAGGAACGGATGACGCAACAGATCGCCGATACATTGTATCAGGTGCTCAAGCCGCAAGGGGTTGCCGTCGTGATGGAAGCGACACATCTCTGCATGGTGATGCGGGGCGTCGAGAAATTGAACTCGGTGGCCACCACTAGCGCGATGCTGGGAGCGTTCCGGGATGACGTCAAGACGCGGAGCGAATTCCTCACGCTGATCGGTCGTCCGGGGAGGAATGGGTGACTGAACCAACGAAGCGCGTTGTCTGGATCACGGGAGCGGGGACGGGAATTGGAGAAGCCCTCGCGGAACGGTGCGCCGCGCACGGCGACATCGTGCTCGCAACGGCACGAACGGAGACCCGGCTTTCCACGCTTGCCGACCGCATCAGTCGGTCCGGCGGTTTCTGCCGGACGGCAGTCTGTGACGTCCGCAACGACGCAAACGTCGCGAGTGTCGCGAAACAATTCCTGGCCGAGTTCGGGCGGATCGATGTGCTGGTCAACAATGCGGGTGTGACCTCATTCAAGGACTTCCTTCGGACGACCGTTGAGATCTTTGACGAGGTCGTCGAGACCAATCTCCGAGGCCTCTTTCTCGTGACGTCGTCTGTGCTCCCGTCGATGGTGGCCGCGAAGCGGGGGACCATTATCAACGTGTTGTCCTTCGCCGCGAAGGTGACGTATGAACGATCCTCCGCCTACGCTGCCTCGAAGGCGGGTGCGGAGGCGATGATGAATGTCCTGCGTGCGGAACTGCGGCGGGAAGGGATCCGCGTGATCAACGTCCACCCAGGTGCGACGCTGACCCCCATTTGGCACGCGTCCCACCAGGAGAAATTCAAGGAACAGATGATGAACCCGGCGGACGTGGCGCGGGCGATCTACGAGGCATCGGTCCTGCCCGATTCCGTCATGGTCGAAGAACTCGTTATCCGGCCGCAAGGTGGAGACTTGAGCGTATGAGACTTAAGGAACACGTCGCCGTTGTCACCGGTGCCAGTCGGGGAATCGGCCGTTCCACAGCGCTCGCGCTCGGGCGGGAAGGCGCGACGGTCGTACTCGCGGCGCGGACGGATGCGGACCTGAAAGCGGTGGCGCTCGAGGTGGAACAGGTTGGAGGGTCTGCGGACATCGCGGTCGCGGACTTGACGAACGAGGCGGATATCAAACGCCTCTTCGACCGAGTGCGCGAGCGGCACAAACGGCTTGACATCCTGGTGAACAACGCGGGCATCGGGCGATTTGCGCCTGTGCGTCAGCTGACGCTGGATGATCTTGACGAAATGTGGAAGCTCAACGTGCGTGGCGTTTTTCTGTGCACGCAGGCGGCGCTCCCCATCATGGAACCGCAGAACAGCGGCGTGATCGTCAACATCGCCTCGCTTGCCGGGAAGAATGCCTTCGTCAACGGAGCAGGCTATGCGGCGACCAAGTGGGCGCTGCGGGGATTCTCCCAATGCCTGATGCTCGAAGAGCGCCAGTTCAATATCCGGGTGATCACGATCTGTCCCGGGTCGGTCGAGACGTCGTTCTCTCCCCGGACGGTAGACCCGGCGAAGAAGGAGTGGATCGTTCAGCCC
>JALONE010000092.1 GCA_025455125.1 Bacteroidota bacterium | reverse complement strand
AACCAGCCACGGACATCCTCTTCCTGAAGAATGGCAGCATCATCCGGGGACAGATCCTGGAATTCAACGCAGGAACGAATGTGAAGATCAAGACCGCGGATGGCAGCATCTTCGTTTATCCTGCGAGCGATGTCGAGAAGATCGTAAAGGAGGAATCCCCCACAAAGAGCACGGTAGCCCCACCCGAACAAATACCCGAAGCACAAGCCCCGACACAAGACGAGGGGATCCAGTTCGCCGTCGGAGGACAATTGTTCGTCTCACCGCAGATCTGGAACAACCTCGAAACCGATAAGAGTAAGCTTGGATTCGGGCTTGCCGGGACACTGGTTGCAGGCATACAAATCGACGATGCAATCTTTGGAGTCGGTCCGCATCTCGGATACAGTTTCTGGTCTAATAGCGAAACGATCGCCGGCCGTACCGCAACGTCAACCACGAATGTCGGTGATTACGGCATCAATATCGTGTCTGTGTGGGACGATCTATACATACTGATAGGTTTGGGGGGCGCAGAGGTAAGCGTAACAGCGACGGTCGGCGGTGATTCGGAGACCGTGCGATTGCCCGAAGATGCCTCGTACCAACGGGTGGGATTCGGTTGGGTCGACACGTTCGCCTTTGGAGTCAGCTACGTGTCATATCGGAATTGGGCGCGCAACCTCAGCCGGTTTGAGATCAACCTCGGAGTGGGATTCTAGGGCAAACGAAAAGGACGAAATTCATCAGCGTAACAATACCATCGTTCTCGTGATCGTTGCTCCCCCCGCTGTCGGTCGATAGAAGCACGTTCCGCTCGGCATTCCCTTCGCATCCCCTTCCACCACATCGCTGACAAATGGGGAGTATTTGTTCGTCGTGTACTCCGCAAAGCCTGAGCCAATTGTGGGGCACGAGACATAGACATTCCCAGCGTTGTCCAAACCAAGTCCCTGCCCGTAGTTGAACGAGCTCCCCCATCGCTTATAGCGTGTGAGCCATTGGTACACGCCGTCGGCAGTATACTGCGCTGTCAGAAAGTCGTTGGCTGCACCATTCCCTGGGGTCCATCCTGCAACATAGATATTGCCCGACGCATCGATGGCAAACGCGATCGCCTCTTCCTCAGTCGGTGCTTGTCGTGTCGTATCGGGCTTGTACCATACCTGAAGGATGCTGTCTGCTGACGCGATGCGTGAGGTTGAAAAGAGAGGAATGGTAAGAAGAGTCGACAATAGAAAAATGACGAAGAACCGGTGCGAGCGTTTTATGACGTGACAGTCATTTGTAAAAACGACAAAGCCCTCTTCATCGCAAATCGCGAATCCGAGGGCTTTACTCTCCACAGGATATCGGCCTCCGCCACGCCTCACCAGCCGCGTATTTCACTGAGTCATGGTATGAAGTTCAACCGGATTAATCAAGCGGCCGCAGGCGGGAACCATGATTTCGTCCGATTGCAGACAGAGCAGACGGACAACATGACCGGTACTTCTACCAGAACACCAACCACCGTCGCCAGCGCCGCACCGGAACCCGGACCATACAATGCGATCGCCGTCGCGACGGCAAGCTCGAAAAAGTTGCTTGCACCAATAAGCGCTCCAGGTGCGGCGATATTGTGCGGTACGCGAAAGTACTTCATCAACCCGTACGTGAGCGAGGAGTTGAAATAGACCTGGATGAGGATGGGGATCGCGATCAGCAGCACGTGCAGTCCGCGCTCCGTGATGTTGTCCGCCTGGAAGGCGAAGATGAGGACAAGTGTCGCGAGCAACGCGAGGATCGTGACCGGATGGAAGAACGGAACGAAGGTGCCGTCGAACCACTCTGCGCCCTTCTTCTTGATCAGGATGAGCCGACTGATCGCTCCGAGTGCCAGCGGAATGACGATGAAGACAACCACGCTGTACAGGAGAACAAGAAACGGCACAGTCAACGTGCTGGCCCCGCTCACAAGCAAGGATACGATCGGCGCGAACAGGACGAGCATGATCAGGTCATTGACGGAGACCTGGACGAGCGTGTAGGCAGGGTCGCCGTCCGTGAGATACGACCAGACGAACACCATCGCCGTGCAGGGGGCGGCAGCGAGAATGATGACGCCGGCGATGTATTGATTCGCCAGCTCCTCGCCAATGATGGGAAGGAAGAGTTGCTTGAAGAACAGCCATCCGATCAAGGCCATCGAAAACGGTTTGACCACCCAATTCACGAACAGGGTGATGAACAACCCCTTCGGTCTGCTTCCAACGTTCTTGATGCTGGTGAAATCGACCTTCAGCATCATCGGATAGATCATGAGCCAGATGAGGACCGCGATGGGTATGTTGATCTGACTCCCGCTTCCGAATTCGAGGGAGCGCAGAACATCAACGAAACCCGGAAAGAGCTTCCCGACGGCAATTCCGGCCACCATGCACAGGGCGACCCAAAGCGACAAGTAGCGCTCAAAGATGTTCAGTTGCTTCATTGCACCTCCTTGAGCCAGGTCTCAACCCTCGCTTGGATTTCATTCCGAATGGCGATCGTTCCCTGCAAGCGCTCTTCATAGGAACCCTTCAGCGCGGATGGGTCGGGAAATCCCCAGTGCAGGCGCTTCCCGGATCCGGGGAAAACCGGACAACGCTCCCCGTTTGCTCCGTCGCAGACGGTGACAACATAGTCATACGTCTGTCCTTGAGCGTGAAGTGCAAACACATCGCGCGTCTCTTTGCCTGAGATGTCGATGCCGATCTGTTTGAGGGCCTCAACGGCGAGAGGGTTCAGCGTGCCGGGTTCAAGTCCCGCGCTCTCCGCAACGAACCGATCCCCCGCGAGATGATTGACCAGCGCTTCCGCCATTTGACTGCGCGCGCTGTTGTGGATGCAGACGAAAAGGATGCGTTTCCTGATCATTGTGAGATTCCGAGCGAGGAAGGTGATAGTGGCTTTTCTGCATACACCGTGACGCTGAAGATGCCGACGCTGTTTTCCGCAATCAATCTTCTCTGCTCGTCGCTCAGATGGCGGGAGAGGATCTCTTCTGGGATCTCGATCGGCCGCTCCTTCTGAACGGTGATAGTCCGGAACCCGGCATCAGAGATCGCATTGAGATATTCGTCCCGTTGGAGAGCCCCGGAGATACAGCCGGCATATAAGACTGCATCCTCACGCAGTCCATCGGGAAGCTCACCTCGCAGGACAATGTCTGAGATGCTGAAGTGACCCGAAGGCTTCAGAACGCGATAGATCTCCGCAAAGGCTTTTTGCTTGTCGGGGACGAGATTCAATACGCAATTGCTGACAACGACATCGGCGACGCCGTCGCCGAGCGGCATCTTCTCAATCTCGCCCAAGACGAACTCGACATTCGAGAAGCCCCGCGTTACAGCATTCTTGCGCGCCTTCTCGATCATGGCTTCCGTCATGTCGATGCCGATGACTCGTCCTGTTTCTCCGGCGATCGACCGGGCGACGAAACAATCATTGCCGGCTCCCGATCCGAGGTCAACGACCGTATCTCCAGGCTTGATCCGTGCGAACTCCGTCGGAAGACCACAGCCGAGCGAAAGATCCGCCTCGGGTACGTATCCTGGCTGTGAGGAATAGTCCTCAGCCATCACGGTGAACTCGACGTTCGAACAGCAGGAAGTGCTCCCGCAACACGACGTTTGGTTCTGTTGTGTCGATTGGTTCGCGATGGCGCCATACTTCTCCTTCACCATCTCTTTGATCGCTTGATGATTGTTCATCAGGAATCTCCTGTCGGGAACACGAGTGTGGGCGCGTTGGACGCGTGGATTTCGTCAGCAGCATTGCTTCACATCTGTGAGAAACTGAGAGAAGAGCGTGCGGGCCTCGTTCCACGCCTTCCGGTCGATGCAATAGCAGACCCGCGGACCGTCGATCTCCCCTTTGATTAGACCGACCCGCTTCAATTCCGCCAAATGCTGGGAGACCGTCGCCTGCGAAAGCGGGAGCACGTCCACGATGTCGCCGCAGACGCAGGCATCCTGCTTCGCGAGAAATTCAACAATGGCCACTCGTGCAGGATGCGCGAGCGCTTTGGCGATCTCGGCGAGACGGTTTTGCCGCACGCCGAAGGATTCTGTCTTCGAACGTCCCATATTAGTATATCGTAATATTACGATAAATTGATTCACGCGCAAGTCCCTCCCCGGGTTTCAGTTCGCGAGGCGGCGGTCACCCTCCTTGCATTTCCGTCTCCCGATTCCTATATTTCGTTACTTAACGAAACGACGAGATATCCATGAAGCGTGACTATGTGAATGTCTTCAAGGCGCTGAGCGACCCCAGCCGGATCCGCATCATCAAGATGCTGTTCGAACGGGAACTGTGCATGTGTGAGATTCGCGAGATCCTTCACCTCTCGAATTCCACCGTTTCGCAGCATTTGACCATCCTCCGAAACGCCGGACTGCTGGCAGATGACAAAGAGGGCCGCTGGGTGAACTTTCGCCTGAATCGACGGTCAGAGAGTCCATTCATCCGTTCAGTGCTGAAGCTCGTCAAGGAGTCGTTTGACGACGACGCGGTGATACGAGCCGACACCAGAACTGTCCACCAGGTCGACCGAAATCGCATTTGCGGCATTCGCACCCGGACAACGAAGCCGAGCGAATAGACCGCCCAACAGAACTGAGCTGATCATCCTCTGATCTCGAAGGATCCACAATGCGTTGGAAAGACGAATACAAGCCATTGATTCTGATCGTCGGCGCGTTCTTGATCGCGTACTTTCTCCCCGTGGGAAATGCCGCGTTCGACCGTTCCGTCCACGAAGCACTCTCGCTCCTCCGCTGGTACGCTCAGGAGCATGTGATCCTCTGTCTCATTCCTGCCTTCTTCATCGCCGGTGTCATCAGCGTGTTCGTGAGCCAGGCGGCGGTGGTCAAATATTTTGGCGCACGGGCAAAACGCTGGCTTGCGTATCTCGTGGCGGCGGTCTCTGGAACGATCCTCGCCGTCTGCTCCTGCACGGTCCTTCCGCTCTTCTCGGGGATCCACAAACGGGGCGCCGGCCTTGGTCCCGCGATCGCGTTCCTCTACTCCGGGCCCGCGATCAACATCCTCGCGATCATTCTCACCGCGAAGATCCTCGGCTTCGATCTGGGGGTTGCGCGCGTCATCGGTGCGGTCCTCTTCAGCGTCATCATCGGACTTGCCATGGCGTTCCTCTATAGAAGAGAGGAATCGGAGCGAGCCGAGGCGCAACTCACCATGCCCGAACCGGAAGAAACCCGACCCCTGTGGCAAACGGCGACACATTTCTTCATCCTCGTCGCCATCCTCGTGTTCGCCAATTGGGCGAGCCCGCAGATCACGGATGGATTCTGGCATATCGTCTTCGTGAATAAGTGGCTGGTCACAGGATTGTTCGGGATCGGTTTTGCGCTTTCCCTCCTGCTCATCCTTCGCCTCTCGATGATCCCGGTTCTGCTGGGAACGATTCCCGTTGTTGCCGCCGCCGTCACATTCCCTCAGCAGCCCATGGTCGCCTTCGTCACCGCCATCGTCACGACCAGCGTCGTCCTTGCCCGCGGAGGAGACGAGACTGAGCATTGGCTCGCGGAGACCTGGTCGTTCGCGAAACAAATCCTCCCCCTCCTCGCCGGAGGAGTTCTGCTCGCAGGCTTCTTCCTCGGAGGCCCGGAAACGAAGCAGGGGATCATTCCGAATGAATGGATCGCGACCTTGGTTGGAGGGAATTCCCTG
>JALONE010000091.1 GCA_025455125.1 Bacteroidota bacterium | reverse complement strand
CTTCAGCTGATCGAAGGCTCCCATCTCCAGCCACTGCTCGGCCTCTTTGTTGAAGGCAAACACGTCACCGCGCACATCTAAGCCGAAGCCGATCTTCTTCTTTGCTTTCGCCGCCGATGCCAGCACTGAGCTTTCCCGCGCCGCATCGAGATTGATCATCACGTCGAACTCTTCGACCAGCGCATGCAGCACCGCCTCGGTTGATTCATACGCGAACACGCGATGCACGAACGGATTCTGTTCGAACATCGGCATCGCGCCTTTTCGCGTCACCCAGGTCACCTCGCATCCCGGATATTGCTCATGCAATCCGTGCAGAATGCAGGTGGTGCGCAACACATCGCCCGCCGCATCAAGTTTCACGACAAGAATGCGCGTCGTCGGCGCATCAAAGTGGGGACAATCGTCGCACATCAGTCCTTCACGCTTGTTGAAGGAGCAGGGCCGATCGCCGGGAAAATGTTTGCAGGACGGTCTGAGGAGCATGGGGAGTTCGGTGGTCAGTTGTCAGTCGTAGATGAGCCTTGAGCCAATAAGCACAGAGCAACGTCATCAATCAATAATCAACGATCATAGTTCCCAAATGCCTCTATCGTCTTCACCAGCGTTTCCCACGAATACTTCTTCTTCTCTTCGCGTACCTGGTCAACGAATAGTTCTTCCTTCGCCTCATCATAGAACCTGTTAACCGCGGCAGCCAGTTTCTCCGGTGCATTGGGCGGTACGATGTATCCTGTGCGGTCGTGCAACACGACTTCCGACAATCCTCCGACATCGGTCGCAATGACCGGCTTGTCGAACTGATACGCGATCTGGACGATGCCGCTTTGCGTCGCGGACAGATACGGAAGCACGACAACGTCGGCGGCGGAAAAATAAATTCCGACCTCGTCGTTCGGGACATAGTCGGAGTGGACATGCACCGCATCCGTGATTCCCAGCTTGGCGATCGCGTCCCGATATTGCTGTTCGCCGTCGTAGAACTCCCCAACAACAAGGAGCTTCACCTTCTGCGCTTTGAGGATCTCCGGCATTGCGTCCAGCAACGTGAACAAACCCTTGTACTTCCGCACGTATCCGAAGAACAGCAACACCCGCTCGTCGGTGATACCGAGTTCTTCCTGCGCGGCCTCTTTCGGCATTGCCGAACCGAAGATCTCATAGATCGGATGGGCCGCAAAGGCCATGTCGACGCCTGGTTTGAATTCCTTCAGCTCCCGCTCCACCGCCGCCGATTGCACGATGTAATGATCGACCGCGCTGAATGCATACCGCGTGAAGAGCCGGTCTCCCGGACGATGCTCGTGCGGGATGACGTTGTCGCAGATGAATAGCACGCGCGCCTTCGTTGCGCGCTTCACCAGACGAGCGATCGTCCCAAAACAGGGACCGAAGAACGGGAGCCAGTACTTGAAGATCAGCAGGTCCGGCTTCTTCCGGATGATCGCCCGCGCTGCTGTGTACCACGTGAACGGATTGATGGAGTCGATCAACTGCTCGGTCGGCACCGCATGCGCGTCTCCGCCTTGCTCCTCCTGCGACTTTCCCGGAAAGAGAAACTTCGGATACTGACGGGAAAAGGTGACGATCTCGACATCATGCCGGACGGACAGATGCTTGTAGAGCAGCGCGATGTAATGCGCGATCCCTCCACGCAGCGGTGATGCCGTTCCGACGATGATGATCTTCATGGTTTGCGGACTCTCACGCAGGCCGACAGCACATGCTCGACCGACAGGTGTTCCATACAGCGATACTCGGGATTCACGCACGTCGGCTTGAAAAAGCAGCGACACGGCTTCGACGGCTCGACGATCTCGCCGAGACCGTACAACTCAAATTCATGCTTGTTAAAGATGTTGTTGAGGAGAACGATCTTCTTCCCCAATCCGATGGTTACATGCATCGCCATCGTGACGCCGGTGACCACGAGGTCGCAGCGGTCGACAAGGCTCATGAACATCTGCAGCGAACTGTGTCCGAAATACTTGACCTTCGCTGCACGGGCGATCTTCGTATTCTTGGCGTGTTCCTGTTCTCCACCGAGCAGGACGACCTCGTATCCCTTCCGCTTCAAGGCACGCGCAAGCGCCGTCCAATTCTTGTCCGCCCAGAGCCGCGAGGTCCATCGCGCGCCGCATCCGGTGTTCAATCCGACCACACGTTTCTTCCCGCTCAGCTTCCAAGGCGTCTTCGGCGGCTCCGGTGCATCAAGCACATACTGTTCCCCGTTGAACTGAAACCCGCACATCTCGAAGATCTCGACCGGATAACTTTTGGTGTTCGCCTTGCTGACGTCGTCGAAGATGCCGGTCAGATATTTCTGTTCGGATTCTGCGGTGGCCGGGACAACGATGCCCTTCTCAAGACGGAATCCCTTCTTTTCTTTCGCGTCGATCTGTTCGGCCAGCGCACATGCTTCCCGATCCTTATCCAGATTCAACAGAAGGTCGAATGGACGCGACTGGAGATAGAGGATGGATGGAAGCGTGAACGCCATCGGCTCGTCGACGAGTTTCGGCAGGATCTCCGGCGTCAGCGTAAGCCACCAGATGCGCGCGTCGGGATGAACTTCCTTCAGCTTCCGCAGAAGCGGCGTCGTGCGAATCACATCACCGATGGCACCGAGCTTGATGATGAGGATCTCTTTCCCAACACGATCATAGTGAGGGCAGGTTCGTCCGGCCTCATCCACGCAATGCACCTGGTGCTTCTTGTGCGGGCCGCAGGGAACCGTGCCGCGAAAGAATCGACAATCCCTTTTGAGCGTTGCCATTGGAGTCACTCTGCCGGTTGTTGTGTGTTCCGCTCGATACGATAGAGAACGGCAGGCGGAACGGATGTCGAGCTCACCGGCATAAGCCAAGCGGGTGCACGCGCCGGATCGAGCAAAGCGCTGAATTCGGGACGGCGTCCCGCTTCCATTCGACTGAAGAAGACATAAGACACGTCCTGCGCATCCAACGCAGACCGCAAGGAATCGAGCGTTGGAGCAGCGGGAAATGGAGTAAGGCGCATGTCAAGGAAATACGCAATATGCGGTCTGCGCGCCGCCACTGCCGCGTTTTTGTCGGGCTGTGGGGTCGCCGCCCTGAAGGCTTCTGCAATTACGGGAATCTCGCGCGGCCCCGCGTTGATATTCTGCCGGTTGAACTGATACGAAACATGGAATGTCCAGACCGCGAGGACCAACCCCAGCACTCCGCTCAACGTTGCACGCTTGAAGATGGTGATCGAACGAAGCCCTTCCCAACTCAATGCGCTGATCGCAAGCGAGGCGTAGAATGGGATGAGAATGAGCGATTCCCCTTCGCGGTCATCCAGTCCGATGAGCGTCACAAAGAAGACAAGGCCGTACACGTAGAACGCCGCCTGCAGATTCGTCGGACGGACGAACACCAACTGTGCGATGCCGAGCAGCACGAGGACGCCACCGGGCCATCCGAGGAGTGCAACAAGATCTGAGAAGAAATGCGATGAGAGCCCCGGGGAGAATTCGAATCCGAAGAAGTCGCCGGTTTGAATCAGTTGATAGATTCCCCACGGAGCGATCGCAATGACGAATGCGACAAGGAATGTCCGCGTTGCGGCGAGGCGCTCCTTCCACGGCAGCGAAAATGCATTCATCCACAGAAACAGGATCGGAACAACGACGATGACGTACACGCCGGCGTAGGACGTCAGATATGCTCCAGCTGCGCACAACGCGGCGAGCACAAGATCCCTTCGCGTCGGTCGCTCCTTTCCCAAGAGAAAGAGGATAGCTCCCGCGCTCCATGCTGCAAAGATCATATCCGGACTTGCGGTGTAGGTGAACTTCACGAACGCTGGATTGAACGCGGTCACAAGCAACGCGAGGAATGCATGATCGGCCTGGAAAACGCGCGCAAGCACGCGATGCGCAGCGAACAGGATGATCCCTCCAGCAAGCACGCCAAGAACGATCGCGCTTCGGAAGAGATCCAATCCGACGAGCGCAGCAATCCCGAGCAGTGTCGTGTGCGCCGGACCGCGGGAATCCGCGATCGGAAGTTCTCCACTCGCCACGAGTCGCGCATGCGGCACATCGGTTTCAAAGAACGCGGTCTCGATCTCATAGTCGCCGACGGTGTGGAACGTCAAGCCGACAACGGCCATGACCACGACATACGCAAACGCAAGCCAGAGAGGGATGGTTGGACGCGAAAGAAACCGGTCCGCAAACGGGAGCAGCGCTGCGGCGGGAGCGATCTGAGGCGTTGCCATCTAACGGAGCACGTCCCGGATGGAGTACGTTTCTTCGTCCCGTTCGTGACGCGAGATCATCTCGCCCAACAGTCCGATGGAAACGAACTGAATCCCGACGATCATGAAGAGGATGCCGACGATGAAGAGCGGCCGGTTGCTCAGCGACGTGCGTCCGGCGAACCATTCGATGGAGAGATACCCATCAATGAGCGCGCCGACGATGAACGCAACCATACCCCACACGCCGAACAGATGCAGCGGCCGGCGGATATAGCGGGTCGTGAAGACGACGGTCATGAGGTCCAGGAAGCCGTTCAGGAATCTGCTGAGACCGAACTTCGTGACGCCGTACTTGCGCGCGCGATGCTTGACCGGCTTTTCCGTCACGCGGAAGCCGGCCCAATGTGCAAGCGCGGGGATGTAGCGATGGAGTTCGCCGTGCACGGTCACGGTCTTGACGACCTCGCTGCGATACGCCTTCAGGCCGCAGTTGAAGTCGTGGAGCTTGATCCCGGTCATCTTCGCCGTCACATAATTGAAGAACCGGGAAGGGATGGTCTTGGAGATGGGATCGTAGCGTTTCTTCTTCCACCCGGAGACGAGGTCGAACGAATCCCCCATTGCGCCGAGCAGGCCCGGAATCTCTTCGGGATCGTCCTGGAGGTCCGCATCCATCGTCACGACGAATTCCCCCTGCGCCTCCTTGAACCCGACGGAGAGCGCCGCCGATTTGCCGAAGTTCCGCCGGAAGCGGATGACCTTGACTTCTTTTGAATGAGCCGCGTGAAGTTCCTTGAGCACCTTGAAGGAATGGTCCGTGCTGCCATCATCCACAAAGACCACTTCAAACGACTTCCCCATCCGCTTCATCACACCGGCGATCGCCTGGAACAATTCCGGAAGTGACTCCTCTTCATTATAGAGAGGGACCACGACCGAGAGGAAGGGCGCCTTTGGAGCCTTTGCTGGTTTAGAGGAGCGGGTTGGGGGCATTTCGGGTGCGTTCTGAGCGTTGAATTTTGAGATTTATCGTATGAAAGTAAGGCTAAATCGATGCAGTTTCAAGTATACGCATGATTGGACATATCATTCATATTCCGCCAATTCTCCCCTATATTCCCCTCCATGATCGCGCCACGCAAATCGCTCGGCCAGCACTTCCTCCAGGATGCGAACATCCTCCGCAAGATCGTGGAGTCCATCGCGTTGAAGCCGGGGGAAACGATCCTCGAGATCGGGTCCGGTCCCGGCGCACTGACGCGACCGCTCGTTGAATCGGGTGCGCATGTCATCGCCGTCGAGGTGGACGACCGCGCGGTCGCTCTCCTCTCGGAAACATTCGGATCGAAGATCGATCTGCGTCATCAGAGCGTGCTCGACGTTGACCTCGCCGCCATCGCGGCAGCACGGCTCGGACCGATCCGCATCGCGGGAAACATCCCGTACAATCTCACAAGTGAGATCCTCTTCTGGCTT
>JALONE010000090.1 GCA_025455125.1 Bacteroidota bacterium | reverse complement strand
AGACGTTCGAGGCGGCGACGGTCAGCATCCGCGTGGAGAGCGACCCGAATGCCGAGGTGCGCTTCATCGGCGGCGACCTGGCGGTGGGGCCTCAGCAAGCGATCCAGGGCAAGGCGATGATCCTTCGCGACCGGGCGTCGATCACCAAGATGAGCATGCCGTTGCAGATCGGCGTGTATGTCGGCAACGAACGTGTGGCGGGAACGGGGACGACTTTTCTGGGACCAACTATAGGAAGTAAGTAGTAAGCAGGCCATTGAGGAAGGATTCCAGTAGAAGCAGGCAGTAGGCAGGTTCGTTCAGGCCCGATCAGGCGGAAGTCGAGGGACAAAGATCAGCGATCTGTTGCTTTGGACTCAACCTGCAGCGTCCTGAGTGTACCTGCTTACTGCATACTACATGTGAACTTCAGACGACTTCAATGAAACGCACTTGGGAATTCGCCGTTGCCGGTTTCTTCCTCTTCTTCATCCTTGGCGTGCTCGCGGTCGCATTTCTCACGCTCGACGACCGTAACGACCTGGTCACCGAGCACTACTACGACGCCGAGATCCAGTACCAGCAACAGATCGACCGGGTCGACCGGACGAAAGCCCTGAATGAACAGCCGAGCATTGAACTTGTCGCTGAAGGGGTCAGGATCCGGTTCCCGAAGGACTTTCAGCGCGGCGATCTGACGGGAACGGTCCATGTCTACCGTCCCGATGACAAGCGACTGGACTTGATGATCCCCATCGGCCCCGATTCAGCCAATCGCCAACTCATCCCGATCGGCCTTCTGCAGCCGGGATCGTGGAATGTGCAGGTGATGTGGAATGGGAGGAGCGTGGGGTATTACAGTGAAGGGAAGTTCTTGGTGGGAAGCACTCGGTAGGAATTTCGGAATGCGGAATGTCGATTTCGGATTATCGGTGAAGATTTCACGCTAATATTCCGAAATCCTCAATTCGAAATCCGCTATCCTCACTGCGTACTCACATTTACCATATCGGATCATCGGCAAAGACCTCCGACAGCTAATCCGCAATCCCCGATCCGCAATCCGCAATCCCCGATCCGCAATCCGCAATCCTAGGAGCATTCCATGGACCTCCTCACCGCGTTTTCCATTGGTGCATTAGGTAGTCTCCATTGCGTCGGCATGTGCGGACCGCTCGCGCTGGCACTGCCGATCGGCGCCGGCTCGACCGTGACGTTCCTCGTCGGCCGCGTTCTCTACAACGTCGGCCGAGTCGCGACCTACGGCGTGATGGGGTTGCTGGCCGGGCTCATCGGACAGAAGATCGTCTTCTACGGCTTCCAGCAGACCGTCAGCATCGCGGCCGGTGCGTTGATGATCGGCGCGTATGCCTTCCCGGTCCTGATCGGACGTCACCTTGCCAAGCTTTCCTTCCTCAACGCCCTTTCCAACCGCGTTCAGACCGCCTTCGCGAACCTGCTCGCCCGCCGATCCGTGCTGACGATGTTTCTCATCGGCCTTGTCAACGGCCTGCTGCCCTGTGGATTGGTCTATGTCGCGCTGGCGGGATCGGCCTTGACCGGAGATCCGCTACGCGGAGCGCTCTATGCCTCCGTGTTCGGCCTCGGAACGGTCCCGATGATGTTCGTCGTGTCGATCCTTGGCCGCCGCGTATCGCCAGACCTTCGCCGCCGCATCGCGAGACTCGTGCCCGTGTTCATGATCGCCTTGGGTGCGCTGTTCATTCTGCGCGGGATGAACTTGGGGATCCCGATGGTGAGTCCCAAGGTGGGAGTGGAAACACAAAGGCATTATTGAAAGAGGCATTTCGCGCAGAGCCCGCAGCGAGCGCAAAGACCGCAGAGAAAGAAAGCGATGTCGTGACTCGATTTTTTCTGATAGGTCCACACTTCGTTCTACGATGTGCTCTGCGACCGCTGCGTTCTCCGCGTCCCTGCCTGCCGGTTCGATGCGCTCTCAGCGGCAGGCAGGTCTGCGTGCCATCTTATCTTCTTCCGAGCACCGAGATCCGATACGACACTCCCACCCCGATGAACCACGGTTTCGGCTCCGTCGTCACCCTTCGACTTCGCCGCGTGTACGGGATGGTCTACTGACGCGGCTGCGCTCAGGGTGACTGTGCGCCCTTGAGCAGCCTCTACTTCGTAAACGCAAACCGATATGAAATCCCGACTCCGACGAACCAAGGTTTCGGGTTCGTCGTCAACCCCAGCCCCAACGCCGCGTCGAGCTGGAGATCATCGTTCGCCAGCCACGTCACACCGCCATTGATGCGGTGGTCTGACGCCGTTCCGTCCTCCGAAACGAACCCATAGACCTCACCGTACCATCCCACATCCTCTGTCAGCGACGAACCAAGAGCCGCTGTGTAGATCGCGACCGCCGGACCGCCACCGGCATCCCACTCTATACCCGCGGTCACTCCCAACCTCCAGTTTTCGCCCAAGGGTGTCGCAGCCGTCATTCGTATCAACGGTGCTGCCCGCGATCTTTTGAAGACGGCCGACGCCAGATGCGGTAGTTGCAGATGCGCAATGAACGACAAGGCGGATGCTCCGTCGTCCGACCGCCAGAGCCCGGCCTTGAATCCGAACTCCATCGGTAGAATGCCCCGGATCGTCGGCGCGCCGTACGAAGACATCGTGACGGGCTCGAGCACGGTCCGGACCTCGAGCCGATCGCTCACGCCAAACCTGAGCAGCGTTGAATGATGTGCGACGAGCGACATCCCGCCTTCACGCTCGGAGGCGACACCATCTTCCCCCTGCACGTGCTTCGCGGACGAAAGCGAAATCGCTTCGGTCTGGATCTGGCCGGTCGGCCTCAATGGGACCAAAACTGTGCAACTGCGCAGAAATGGACGCGCGATCATCAGTATCATTGTAGGTCGGTTCATCCTTCCTTCTCATGATTCTCATTTGTGAGAATCAACACATGTGCTCCGAACACCACAACGCAAGTGGGATGTTTCTCCTCGCACGCGGAATTGCTATACTCTCGCATGGCAAACTCATCCACCATCTTCCTCTCCCTCTTCGGAGGGGTCTTTCTTCTGGCCGGACTCGCGATGCTCATCTCGGGCCTGGGCGATATCGGAGTCGCCGAGAACGACGATCAGTGGGTCCTCGTCGTCATGGGGATCATCTTCGCCGCAGCTGGCGGGGCGGTCATCGCGGCGGGCTTCCGACATGGGGCCGAGGTCAAGGCGATCGAGGCGGCGAAGCAGCGCCATCCGTCTGAACCTTGGATGTGGGAACGCACGTGGACCTCGCGCCGGATCGAGCATGACGCGGGTTCGACCACGGTCGCGCTCTGGGCCTTCGCTCTCATCTGGAACGCCATCGTGATCACCGCCGGCATTCTCGGGTGGGAGGAAATGGCCGCTCAGGTCTCTGAGGAACCCGCCGTACTGTTCGTGCTCCTCTTCCCCGTCGTCGGCATCGGTGTCTTCATCGCCGCCGTCCGCTCGACGATGCAGTGGCGCCGGTTCGGTACCTCGGCTTTGGTGCTGCGGCGCATCCCGGTCGCATTGGGCCGCGACTTCACGGGGACGCTCGAACTGCCTGCCGACGTTCGCGAAGCGGACGAGATCATGGTCTCCTTGCGGTGTCTCCGGACCACGAAAAGCGGAAAGAATACCTCGACGGCCGTCATCTGGAGCGACGAGCAGCGGTATCCGCGCACGTTGATCGGTTCCGGCCCCTCCGGCCCAACGTTGGCTGTCAGCTTCCGCGTACCCGCCGACGAGCCCGAGACCTCCGTTGGGAGCGGCTATCCGTCGATCCGCTGGGAACTGAACGTCTCCGCCGCCGTCGCCGGCGTCGACTTTGGCGCTTCATACCGCCTGCCGGTCTTCCGGACGCACGACACGCACGAGCCCGGTGCTTCATCCGAGGAGGCCCCGAGTCCCCGCGCTGAGCGCGCGTTCGGTGTGGTGGAGCGCACGATCGTACGCCAACGCGGGGCCGACGGATCGTCGGTCTGGCACTATCCCCCGTTGCGGGCCCCGTCGGCGGCCGTCTTCCTGACCGGATTCACGATCGTCTGGAGCGTGGTCGTGTACTTCCTGGCCTCGTCGGACGCCCCCGGGATCTTCACCGCCCTCTTCGGCTTCTTCGAGATCCTGCTCATCATGGGAACGGTGGATGTTCTGCTGGGACGCGTGACCGTGACCATCGACCGTCGTGGGATGAGCGTCCTGGGCGGACCGGGATTCTCGATGAATACGCGCGTCGTGCCTCTGGCCGACGTGCAGCAGTTTCGGGTCAAGGGCGGCATGACCGTCGGCTCGACGGTGTATCATTCGATCGAAGCGTCACTGGCCAACGGGAAGACGGTGACGGTGGGCAAGTACCTCCGGTCGAGAGCGGAAGCCGAAGAGATTGTGGAGGAAATGGAGGAAGAGTTGAAGAGGGGGTGAGGGGAGGGGGAGAGTGAGCGGGGAGCGGTGATCGGGGATTGGGGATTCGGTATTGGGTATCAGCGATCGGGTATCGGTGATCGGGAGTGAACGGTTGAGAGCGAAGCTGACCAGAAAGCGCGGGGCGAAGAGGGCGCCGCTACGACAAGGGCGGCTGGTTCCGAGGGATGAGGTGGCGAGACCGGCAACGGTCGCTCCGGAAGAACCGCCGCTGTACTGCGATTTCACATGCCCGAAGGCTGACTTCCCTCCCGCTGATGCGGTGGGCGCGTGCCGGAGAGAGCAGGCGGTTTGGTGCAGCGTGCTGAGGGAGTTCAATACGAAGAACAGCAGGTGCAAAGCGAAGTAAGATATGTTAAGTAAGATATTTTAGATACAGCGCGAATTGGGGGCCGCGCAGAGACTCCAAGTGGCTTCCCGTCCGCGCCTTATCTTTCACTTCACCCTTTTCACTTACTACTTTTCCTCAGTCTTCGTGTTCCGCCGCCGCCATGCCTTCCGCTCCGGGGAGCTTTCCGACGAGCGCTTGAGGATTATGGATCAGCACCGGCAGGTGTTGCGGACAGATGAGGAAAGACCTGTCCTGATACGAAAGTGTGATCAGCGGAACCTCGGACTGGGTCCGGCCGCAGGCGAGACAGGTGGGTGTAGGCATTAATGGAGTACCAAGTAGGTAGATGGAAGTAGTCAGACTGAAGCACAAATTACGGCTGCCCTATTCTAGTTTCAGGTTTCGAATTCCAGGCTCCGAGTCCCGGGTTCCGAGTCCCCAATCCCCGACTACCACCCCCATCAGTTCTTTCGATACGGATGAGCCTCCGTATTCAGCACATGCGCATCCAGATCGAACGCGCTCTTCTCCGCGAACAGCAGATACAGATACTTCAACGTCTCCGCAAAGAAGAAGCTCTCCATCGCATCCTTTTTTTCCTTCGTCACGACGTTCTTCAGATGCGCGAAGCCGGCATCAGTCCGGCAGTAGCTCACCAGGTCCCGGTAGAACGTTTCCCCCATCTCACGATAGACCGGGTCTCCGGTCGTTCTCCACAGATAGTACGCTGATTCGATGATCTCGGGCCGAAGTGGATATCCGGGATGGACGACGGTCATCGCCCCATAGTCCAATCCCTCCGGCTCGATGCCATGCAGGTTCCACATCCGATAGCCCGATGATTGCAGCGCCTTCGCACGCTTCAGATCCCCTCCCAGCAGGAGCATGCCCGGCATGAACGCCTCGAGCGCGCCGTAACGCCGGCTCATCCGCACGCCGGTCTGCATGTTCACCCGTCCGTACCACAACGATCCGTTCACCGTGTCGG
>JALONE010000396.1 GCA_025455125.1 Bacteroidota bacterium | reverse complement strand
CAAGCGGAAGGAGGATCGCCAGAACCACGCATATCACGAACGATTTCATTGTCGGTCCTCCGCCTATTTGATGATCGCAAACTTGCCCGTGCTCTTCTCGCCGTCCGGCGTCTCGACCACAAAAATGTAGAGACCGAAAGCGACTTCCACACCCGACTGATTCGTCAGGTTCCAATCCTCGACGCCCGAGAGATTCGTGTGCACGATGCGTTGGACAAGTTCACCCCGGACTGTGTAGATCGAGATCGTGCATTCTGGGGGCAGGAATGTGAACTGGACCTTCCGCACGTTCTGGATCTGTTCCCACGCCGCGGCACCGATGTACGGATTCGGAACGACGCGGATCTTGCTCATCAACTGCGAGGCCGAGGTTCCGGGCGTCGTCAGGGAATACGGAGCCGTTTGGACGTAGAACGTATCCCTCGTCGTCACCGCGCTATACGTCTGGATCGTGAAATATTGCCCGGTCGTCGGCAGTCGGGCACCGAGGGACGAATCGCTCGCGACCGTATCGATCTTGATCGCATAGGGGACCTTTGCGACGGTATGGATCCCGAGGGTATCTCCGACCGCGGAGGGATTTCTGTAGGGGATATTGACGATGCGGATCGGTTCGCCGAGATTGAGCGCGCCGTTGTGATTCACATCTTCCATCATGGCCGTCACCTGCTGCGGCACCATTCCGCTGGTGACATTCCAGACCTCGAACGGCACCTTCACCTTCGCCAGCAGCGCCTGGTTGCTCGCCGCAATGGTGTCCACGTACGATCCCTGATCGGTGAACCGGAATTCATAATCGCCGCCGCGGGAATTCGTGTCGGCGGCGGTGTAGTTCGTTCGAAGCGAAACGAACCATCGATTGACCTGGTTCTTGTTCGAGGAACTGTTGACCGTCTTGCCAAGTTCATCCTTGATCGTCTTGATCCCGCCGATCTGCGCGTCCGTCTCGATCCGGAGCCACAGGCCGTCGACGACCGTCAATTCGTCCGATTTCAATGGCGCCTTCGCAAGAAGCGAATCTGCCGAGGAGTAGACCCGGAAGGTATCCGCAATGGCCTTGTTGAAGGCCACCTTGTACATGTTCGTGCCGATCTTGGCCGGGTCGGCAATGGAAATCGTCACGTTCGCCTTGCCCACGGTTGCAGACTTGGTCACCGTGTAGTTCGGACGCTGGTATCCGGCCGGGTCCGTCCGCGGCGTGAGGTCAACAACGTATGACGTGATCGTGTACGAATATTGCACACCGTTGGACACGGTCGAATCGACCCACATATGACGCAGTCCGGTGTTCGAACCGAGGAAGTTGAAGCTGTTCTGCGGGTCCGGGCCCTGAATGTCGTTGATCTTGTCAAACTGTGCGATGGGGACGTATCCGACCAAACGGCCCTGCCCGTCGTACATCTCCCTCCCCCACGTCGCACCTCCATCCTGGCTCCGGTAGATCTTGTATCCTTCGAAGTCCAGTTGCTTCGTCATCACATCCCGGACCTTCTCTGGCGCATCGGACCAATACAGCGTGTTCCTCCTGTCGCCGGCCACACCGACCAGCTTGGGCGACGGTGGCACGGAGGGACCGTTGTATTCCGCGAGGAAAAGTGTTTGTGCGGAGGCGACATTCCTCTTGAACTGATCAAGGGTCTGCGCCGCGGTGTACGCGATACAGGCACGCACGGATTCGCCGGGGTTCAACGTGAACAGACTGGTTGACATCAGTGCACCGAACTGCGTGTAATCCCATCGCGATGGGACGAGGTAAGTTGAGTCGAAGACATCAAAATGCACGTTGCTTCCGCCATGGAAGTAATTGGAGGCGGCCGGGCGGCCGGCGATACTGAATGCCGGGTCATTCGGATTGCTGATCATTACCGGATAGATATTCCGGTTCGTCTTCTTCGGCATGTACGTCGTGTTCATGCGGAAGAAGTGTCCGTCTGTGACGCCCATATCCTTCGGCGTTCCGAGGATCACGCTGCCAAAATAGCCGCTATTGATGCCGCGGATCGGATCCGTCGCGCCATTCCAATCCCAGTTGACCAACGCGTTGTCATAGCCGTTCGGATTGATCCCCGAATTGAATGTGGTGTACCCCTCTTCGTTTGCATCACCGAATCGGAAGTCGAGCAAGTATCCCCAGGTGCATGAATCCAACACGACATTGCTCGTATTCGTGATGATGAAATCATAGAAGTGAAGATCCTGTCCGAATCGTCTTCCCCAGCTATATGCCTGCATCTGCACCCGGACTCCCATCGGAACATCAGGCGGTTGCGCGTTGCGATCGCTGAAGACCGTATAGACCTCCCGGTCCGCGGCGAACTCCCCGGGGATCTGCTGGCGGAATGTCGCCGAGAGCGTATCCATGTCGATGCGGAAGCGCCCCGGCCAGAATCGCCACAGGTTCTTGGCTTCATCGTACCATCCAGCGCGTTGGGTGATCACTGCCTGATCCGCGGTTGAAAGCGAATCCCATGGACCAACAGGCCCGGATTGCCACGCGTTGGATGCGTCGAAGTATCCTGCCGGCCATGTCAGGGGAATATCGCTGTGGGCCATGCGCGGACTTCCATCGGGTGCTTTGATCTCCGACGGCTGGTCGTTGGCACAGTACTGCCCCACGCCACCCGCCACACCCTGCCAGTCCTCGTTGTAGCGATTGCTGTAGCTATCGATGACGTTTCCCTTCGAGCCAAACACGACTCCGCCTCGATTGACGGCATTGACATCACCCGTGTTGGTCGCGAGCCCCTTGCTCTTGGGCCAGCGGAAGACATACATCGCCGATCGTTGATAGCTGTCGGTGATCAGCCCCTGGTTCCCGCACACGTTGATCAG
>JALONE010000089.1 GCA_025455125.1 Bacteroidota bacterium | reverse complement strand
CGCTCCGAGAAATTCTGGAGCGTCACCAGGGTTGCAGCCCCCGTTTGGCTGTTCGAATTCGGAGTCGTCGTTCGATCGAACCGATTCTTGTACGCGGGAGAAGGATTTTGCCGATACCAGCAATCAAGCGGACTTCCGTTTTCCGTACCGCTCCCTGCCGTGAATGCATCATACGACTGCCCGATGTCCTCTGAGCCATCCGCTTCCTCAAGATCGATCCCACGGCGTTCCGGGTCCTCGTTGATGGTATTGCTCGCCCGCTTCGATCGGATCACCCCTTCATCGATATGCCAGATCAGGATTCCGCCGCCATCATAAAGCCGGGTGCTGTCGATCGAGCCGGGAATCGCCCAATCGAAATCCTCCACATCAACGATGGATCCACGTACACTATCGACGTCAAACACGTTGAAGCCGACGACGTCGCGTACATACCGAACGGAATCGCGCGAGCCATCGGCTCGGACGAAATGCAGCAACTGACCATCCCCACGAATATCCCGTGTACGGTTCTCGACGAGATAGTATTCGTTGGCGCTGATGGGAATCTTGAACACCGTGTCGACGCCCGATGGATAGAGGCCAAATGCAGGGATCGAAAGGCTCTGCTGCGCGGCAGGCACTTCCACGGGGACTGTCCAGCCAAGTTGAATCCGTTCCCATGCACTCGGGAACGGCGGGAAGAGACCGAAGAACGCGAAGATCGAGGAGCCATCCATCAAGCCGAATTGGCCGATGCCTGATGTGCCGTCCGATGTGTTGAACAGATCAGGGAGACCGAGTCGGCTTCCGACCGAGGAAACAAGCAATCCGTTCATCCCGAGCTTCAGGACGACGTCCTGCCCTCCTGATTGCACAATGCGGGATTCGCTTTCGGGGAGGATAAGTGTGTTCGTGATGTGGAACGAGCCGCCATCGACGGGAAAACCAGCGAAGGCGGGATCGGCCAGAGCGCGCGCGAAGCCGGATGAATCGAACGTGATGGAGGGAAGATCGTTGGGGGTCGGATTGAAGCCGAGAAGGCTCACAAGATCGATATCGCGTCCGCTTCCGGCATGAAACAGGACAAAGGCATCATACTCAGAGAAGTCAACCGACGGATGGGCCGAATCAGCGAGACGCCAGGATTCTGCTGCAAGCAGTGCAAGTTTTCGCAGGTCAGGAGAAAGCGTCCCCGGAGCGTACTCTTTCATCGGCTTCGAGACGCGTATGACAGAATCGAGCAGCATTGCGATCACGTTCAGTCGTCCGCCGGAAGCGCGGGCGAAGTAGTTCTTCGCAAATTCCAACTTCGTCTCGAAGTACTGCGCGTTGTGCGGAGGCGGATCGATCGTGTAGCGATCGTCGGGGCTGAGCAGGAACGTTCCATCCCCAAATGTCGTCGGGTCGGCGTCGCGAACGAACTCAACCCGCACGGCGAGGAGGCGAAGCGTGTCCACCAACTCGGCAGGCGCTGCCGCCGGCGTGACGAGCGCCTGAAGACGCGGCTGCGCGGAGGACGTACAGAGCACGACCATGAAGACGGCGGCAAGACGGGCTGCAGTCAAGGGATGCACCTTAGACCGGTGGAAGAACGGCGGTGGAACAACGGCGGTCAGAGACCGCCGCCGCCCCAAGCGATGGAGAGTGAGAAGCGCAGAGTCTCACCCAGCGGGTGGTTCTCTTCTGCTGTGCTGATGTAGCTGAAATCGAATCCGTAGACGTCGTAGCGAATTCCCGCGCCGAACGTATAGTATTTTCTGTTCCCCATCTTCGGGTCTTCATAGAAGAATCCGCCTCGCAGCGCGATGAGCTTCGGCGCGCCATACCAGTATTCCGCACCGAGGCCGAGCGTGAATTGCCGGATCTGATCGCTGAAGCTCCCGCCAGACCATGTGGAGAACAATGCTTTGTAAAACTCGTCCGAATTTCCGCTCGTGTCGCGTTTCACCAACAGACGGCTGACGTCAGCTAGGACCGTCATGTTGTTGAACTCCGAATCGATCACCTTGTAGGCCAAGCCCAGGCGCATGCTCATCGGCAACGGGTCAGCCTGATCCTTGTCGATGTACGTGATCTTGGGGCCGATATTGCTCAAGAGGAAACCGAGGCTCAACCGATGGCTGATGTCAATGTCCGTGAACGGCACGTAGAGCGTGCTCGGACGATACATCAGTCCGATGTCGAAGCTGAAACCGGTCGCCGAGCCCTCGCCAGCCTCCAAAGCCGTAGACGGAGCCAGTTTGCTGTGGATCAGGCGCGTGTTAATGCCGAGGCCAAGGTCAGAGGAGATCTTGGTCCCATAACTGAGTGCCAAGGCAAACTCGTATGCGGAGAATTCGTCGAGCGGCGTTGGATCGTTCAGGGTCTTGACAAAACTCCCCAGATTCAGATAGGTCAAGCCCACGCCGACGGTGCCGTCAAGTTCTTCCACAGGCATCTTATACGCCCCATGCATGATCCAGAGGTCGTTGAGTCCGAAAGCGGGGAGCCAGTCCGCCCGGCTCAGTGCAACCTCTGAGCCCTGCTGAAAGGCGTATCCGGCAGGATTCCAGTACACCGCCCATGCGTCATCCCCCTGCGCGACGCCGGCATCGCCCATGGCGCCCGCTCGCGAATTTGGCGCGATCAGGAGAAACGGCACCGCCGTGGTGACGGGACCTTGTGCAACCATCTCGACTGCGACGAACATCGTCAGCAGGACGGTGATGATCATTTTGTTCTTCATGATGAATCCCTCCGGATCTGATTCTGCGCGTTCCTTCTCTGGACAGCGCTTGATGAGTAATTTAGCGATTAATTGTTCGACTTCCAATTTGACCTCTCAACGCATGACGATCAGCTTGCCAACACTCTCTGCCGTTTCGCCGCTCTGTTCGTCCCGCGCGCGGATGCGATAAAAATACAATCCATTCCCCACTGGGTCGCCATCAGCATCGCGTCCGTCCCATGGGATCAGCACTTGGCGCTGAGCGATACCCGGTGCATCGATGGTTCGTATCAGCCGTCCGGTTACCGTGTGAATGCTCACACGGACGTCGACAGGACTCGTGGAGGTTCGGGAGAATGTGAACGTCGTCTGACCGTTCATCGGATTCGGATAGTTCAGCACGTTCTCCATGACCAACCCATCTGAAGAACGGACGACGAAATAGGTCGATGACTCCGACGAATTGTTGTGGGCGTCCCACGCTTTCACTTCGATTGCATTCGGGCCCTCCGGCAACGCCTCGAGCAGAAGCCGCGCCTCACCCGATTGATAGGTATCGAGATCGCTCTGATAGGCCTGTGAGAGGTCCAACGCGGTCACGGGATTCCGGATGGTCGCTTCAAGTCGATGACCGATCCCCACTGTCGAGGTGTTGATACCATTCTCATCTCTCAGCCGCACGATCAGCGTCGGCTCAACAGGGACCGGGTCTCCTGTTCGGAATGTGATGTCGTCGAAGTAGATCTCGATCTCTGGACCAGTCGTATCGATGACCGCCGTGCTGTCCACACCCGCTATGCTGACGAGTTCGGTGAAACCGACCGCGTCGATGCTGTCATTCCAGGCATACACCGCCAATCGCGCATTTGCTCCGATCGTGACATCTTTCGGCACGGGTATCACCGCCTGAAATGCGCCGTTCATGACCGTCACGTCTCCCCGATAGAGACTGCTGCCGGTGACCGCATAGTTGAAGGAGCCCCACTGCGGGACGACGACCGTACGGCGCGCATCGTAGAACTGGACAGTGGCCCGGCCGGAGAATCCCGTCTGTGCTGTTCCGTCGAGCGCTCGCACAGAGCCCAGAACGCGCACCTTCCCGAGTGTTTGCACCACGGAGGGATTCGGCCATGCCACGCTATTCACTCTATCGAACCGCGAGGAGATCCTGGGCATTGCAAGCCGGAGCGTGGGGTCCGCCAGCAAGTGGTACTTCAGGTCGTTCGTCCCGTTCAGGATCTGCTTGACCGACCACATGGCATCGCCCAAACGGGCAGGCATGCCATCACTGCCCCGCTGGAACAAGTACGCATACAGATATTCGTTCAATGCCGCGTTGCTGGATGAATAGACCGCCCGGGAGGCTGTCACAACGCCGATCGCACCGCCTGAGGGGAGGACCAACACGTACTCCCCGCTGCTTTGCTCGATGGGATCGTCATATTGGGCATAGTTGCAGGTGGCGCCGACCAGGAACGTCAACCGGTCCGCATTCTTCAAGCGCGGAATGTCCTCCTCGCGCGTGAAGACGGCTTCGTGCGCCCACAATCGTTCGTTACCATGGCCCGTGTAGTTGATGATAAGTGTTCCGGCATTGATCGCATCGATGATGGCACGATTGACATCGGGTTTCCGTCGGCCAACAGCGCTGTTCACGGTGGGATATTCGATGAGGTAGATCTTCTGCTTTTCGTACGCGTTCGGCGTGTACCGTGTCGCCAGTTCATCCGCCTGTGATGTGTGAATCGCTCCGTCGCTTCCCGTCGAGGTGAGGTCATCGTCCGCCACGAAGGTGACCTTCGTGCGCCAGGGATCAAAGGGCGCGGCGGTGTCGTATTGGATGATCCGATCGACCATCAACCGCGCTTCCGCCAAGGTTCTTGCGGGTAACCGTCCGATACGCAAGGAGACGCGTCGGTCTGACGGATTCAGGAAAACGAAGTGATCGTCGCTGGCGTACGAGGCGATCTGATAGATCGACTCCACCGATTCATATGGAGGGATCCAATTGGGCGTGTTCGTCGAGATCGCCTTGTAGTCGTAGTGTCCCGCACCCAAGAGAAGCACATATCGAGGGGCTTGCGGCCAGTTCTTCGTCGCGTACGAAAGAAAATCACGAATGGCCATCACGTCTGGCACGCCGCCCGAGAATTCGTTGTAGACACGCGAGAGATCCGCCACGAGGACGTCCATGGAATCATGCTGTTGCCGATGCGTCCTGAGTCGTTCTGCTTCGGACAGAAAATCAGTCGGTGCGATGATCACCAGATCGACCGGCGTGGATGTTCCACGGAGGTTCGTGTTCACGACGCGCGTGGCCGCCGGCAGCGTTTTGTGTGCACCGTCTCCAGCGACGATCAACGACCGAACGGAATCCCGGACTGTCATGATGCCGAAACGGCATGTCGTCGGATCCATCGCCTCGAACTCGATCCCGGTCAATCGCTGCACATTCTGGTGGTCGGTGATGTCGAACACCTGGATGTTCCGGTTGGCGAGTCCCCGCACGACATACGCCGAACCGCCAGACGTATCTGCGGTCGTGAAACGGAGATAGTCATTGACCGCCTCAAGCCGACGCGTATAGTGGATCTCGAACCAATCCAACCAGCCGAGCGCGGACTGGTTCTTTGTGCCGAATCGGAACTTCAGAATGCTCCGGCCATTGGGGATGTTGCCATCGCGGCTCACGCCATCGACCGTCGCGGTGTACGCATAATATCCTTCGTTATTCGAAGAGCGCACGTCAACGATGTAGGTCAGCGTCGGGCTTCCCAGCGGCATATCGGCCTCGGTCACGACAAACGTATCAACGGTCGCCGAGCGGCTGAGGACGGAATACCGATACATCACCGGCGCATCCGTCGCCAATCCCGGGAGAGCGTTCGTATAGGTGCGTGATGCGTTCACATAGTCGAACACATCACCGACCCAGCGTCTACCGGATTTTACAAGATTGAATTTCTCCTGCTCGACGAACAGGTGCTCTGCGAAGGTCTGTCGCGCCGGCAGTGAGGACGTAGGCAACGCGGTAACGGAATCCATCTCCCGGCCGAGCCC